>CAZYHH010000384.1:0-2512 GCA_964647295.1 uncultured Pseudomonadales bacterium | reverse complement strand
CATAAAAAATTTCAGTATTTGGTCCGCATGGACCCGTCTCACCCATCGTCCAAAAATTTTCCTTAATATCAATGATACGATCTGGTTTTATTCCAATTTTTTTCAACCATATCTTTCTTGATTGATCATCATCAGGATGTACGGTAATCCAAAGCTTTTCGGTTGGGAGATCCATTACCTCTTTAATAAACTCCCAAGCCCACGAAATAGTTTCTTCTTTAAAGTAATCTCCAAAACTAAAATTACCCAACATTTCAAAAAAAGTATGATGTCTCGCTGTATAACCCACATTTTCAAGGTCATTGTGCTTGCCACCTGCACGAACGCATGACTGCGCTGAGGTAGCGCGCTTGTATCCCGGATCTTCCTTGCCTAATAGAGGATCCTTAAACTGCACCATCCCAGAATTAGTGAAAAGTAAGGTGGGGTCATTGCGAGGAATTAATGAACTGGCAGGGACTCTTCGATGATCATTTTTTTCAAAAAAAGATAAATACGATTCCCTAAGCTCGGAGGTTTTCATACGGTTCCACTAACGAAACAAAGGATAATTATAGATGAAGTTATTTCTTTATGGAGAGAGAATCTAAAATAATAAGAAACTACAGTCCTTATTGAAACAATTTATAAACAATTTCAGAAGGGAAACCCCTCCCAAAAAGAAAACGCTTCAATTTATCATCAACTGCCTTTGATACGGCCGAAAATTCACCATCCTCCTCTTTGGAATGTCGAAGCTGCACTTTTTGGCTTCTCTTTTTTTGAAGAAGCTCCTCAGCTTTCTGATGCCATTGCCCATCAAAAATATCAAGACACTCTTTACCTAGATCAGGATTTACACCCTTAAAACGCAATTCCTTTGAAATGTAAGATGGGCCGAACCCTCTATTAAATCGAGACCGCACAAGCATTTCGGCAAAACGTCTATCGCACAAATGTCCGCGTTCACGTAATACACTTATCGTTTTCCTAACGATTTCACACTCAAACTTTTTCGATAACTTTAACGTAAGTTCTTTTTCAGAATGCTCTCGCCTAGCGAGTAAGCTAATCGCAGCGTTTTTAGCTTTAACAAGAGTTCGACCTTCCATCAAACAATGTTCTGCTTTAGTTAACTAGAGAGCCCATCCTGCGCCGGATCTGGAATAACCACGTCTACCGAATTACTCTCTAAATGAGGTAATAACTGTTTACGAATTTCAGCTTCTATTTCCGTTCGCATTTCTACATTGTCATCTAAAAATTCAGCAGCATTCTTACGGCCCTGACCAATGCGATCCGTTTTATAGGCATACCATGCGCCGGATTTTTCAACAATTCCTTGCTGCACTCCTAAGTCGAGGATTTCAGCGGTTCGGTGAATTCCAGTACCATACATGATTTGAAATTCCGTCTGCCTAAAAGGTGGTGCGACTTTGTTTTTAACTACTTTAACCCTAGTTTCATTACCAACGACTTCGTCACCTTCCTTAACAGCTCCTATGCGGCGAATATCGAGCCTGACAGAAGAATAAAATTTTAATGCATTGCCCCCTGTGGTGGTTTCTGGTGACCCAAACATGACACCGATTTTCATGCGGATCTGATTTATAAACACCACCAAAGTATTAGATTGTTTTATGTTACTAGTCATTTTTCGAAGAGCCTGGCTCATCAACCTCGCCTGTAATCCTACGTGGTGATCTCCCATCTCTCCTTCGATTTCAGCTTTCGGGGTCAAGGCAGCGACGGAATCGATAATAACGACATCTACACCGCCCGATCTCACTAGCATGTCACAAATTTCCAGAGCTTGTTCACCAGTATCAGGTTGCGACACCAACAAATCATCGGTCTCTACGCCAAGCGCTTGGGCATAAAGCGGATCTAAAGCATGTTCCGCATCGATAAAAGCACAAGTACCTCCAACTTTTTGCGCTTCTGCAATCAATTGAAGGGTTAATGTCGTTTTTCCAGAGGACTCCGGGCCATAAATCTCAACAACTCGTCCCCTAGGCAGGCCTCCAATCCCTAGCGCAATATCCAAACCTATAGACCCCGTAGAGATAGATGGGATCGAGATTTGTTCTTTATCGCCTAAACGCATCAAAGAACCTTTACCAAACTGTCTTTCTATTTGAGCTAAGGCAGCAGTCAGTGCTCTTCCCCTCTCGCTATCCTGAGCACTGGTTTCTTTCGTCGGTATATCGTTTTGTTTCTGACCCATAAAGCGTGACCTCTAACTATATTTATACTGTATATCTACACAGTATACGAATTCGAACAAATTGTTCAATAAATTTCTTACATTAAATTAAACTGTGGTAAATCGGATAAGTACCCAGAATTATAAAATGGATAATTTGAGCTTGGTTAATTCATCAATCAAGATATGAAAACTCAAATCACTCAGTTACAAGCTCATACGCCCATGATGCAGCAATACTTGAAAATCAAAGCAGAGCATGCAGATGATTTGTTGTTCTATCGTATGGGTGATTTTTACGAACTATTTTACGCCGATGCCGAGGTC
>CAZYHH010000383.1:0-2523 GCA_964647295.1 uncultured Pseudomonadales bacterium | reverse complement strand
CGTTGCACAAACGTCGTGACTTTTCCTAAACAGCTTCAATAAATCATGAGCCTGTTCGATGTTTGCTTGCCAGTCCGAGATTACGGTGTTTTAGCGGTTCCAGCAACAATTCGAAAAAAGACAATGTAGTGTCTCGACCTTCTGGTAAGCCGATGGGTTGTTTGACGATTTCAGTTTTTGATAATGTTGGTGCGCGCGTGCCAAATATCCAGTCCCAACAACTGAGTATCGTGGAGAAGTTCTGGTCACCGTATGAGCGGTTAACGAGATGGTGCAGTGCATGAAACCTTGGGGTAACGATGATATTACTCAGCCGTCGATCTAGGGGATCCGGCAGGTCCACGTTAGAGTGATGCATCTGCGCGCAAAGACTGACGAGCGCTTCAAATAAAAACCAGGCAATTGCGGATGGCCCCCAAATCAAAACCCAAAGGCCCTTAACGCCAACCGAGATCAGAAATTCACCCGGATGGAATCTCAGTGACGTGAAAACGTCCATATCGTTGTCGTTGTGGTGGGTCTTATGAAAACGC
The DNA here is from genome assembly GCA_964647295.1 of uncultured Pseudomonadales bacterium. Classification (GTDB taxonomy): domain Bacteria; phylum Pseudomonadota; class Gammaproteobacteria; order Pseudomonadales; family Azotimanducaceae; genus UBA4421. Next base: position 1,990 of record CAZYHH010000383.1, on the reverse strand, counting down.
CACAAAAAAGTGAATCGATGATTGGCTCGATGCCAGAAATAATCGAATGCGTCGATGACGATTACAGATACGATGAATTCAAACCAGCCAGTTAGCCCTAACCAGCGGGAGATACCCCATCCCATCTCCTCAACGTAGACAATCCAAGTCAGTAGTGGCACATAAGCCAGAATACGGATGATCGTGGTATTTAGAATGGCGGTTGAAGCGTGAAGTACCAGGCGAGGGGTGACCGGCATGGAGGGTGTTCGAGCGAGAAATAAGCGTTCGGCGATGAAGCAGAAAGATAGTCCTCCTATAAATACTGCAAGTCGTCCGGTGTCTAGATCTATATCCATCGGACATCAATTGGTTCAAAGTATTCGATTTTCATTAGGTTGATTAGGCGCGTGGCAATTAGTAATTTCTATTGTACTGTGAGTTATCGGACTGTGTATCGATATTGTGCGGTTTCGAATGGTGTTTGCGATCGCAAGCGTTTACCAAGAAGATGAACCCATATGATTATGTAATAAAGGGATTAGAAGATGAATAACAATACTAATAGCTCTGGGCGATTGAAGGGCAAGGTCGCCTTAGTCTCAGGAGGAGCGTCGGGGATTGGACGCGGAGTTTGTCTGCGGCTAGCCGAAGAGGGTGCAACGGTTGTGGTGACCGATATTCAGGATGATCTTGGCCAACAGACTGCAACACAAATAGCTGAGGCTGGGGGCACGGCCCATTATTTACAGCACGATGTGACTCGGGAACCAGAGTGGGAGAGCGTTGTTGCGAAGACATTGGAGTTGTGTGGTGGGTTAAATATTCTCGTTAATAATGCAGGTATTGCGATTGGAGGTAGCATACTCGACATGAGACTTGACGATTGGCAGAAGCAGCAGGCGATCAATCTCGATGGGGTTTTTTTGGGCATCAAGCACTGCATACCCGCTATGATCGACTCGGCTGGAGGGTCGATCATCAACCTGTCGTCGGTTGCAGGAATCAAGGGGGCGGCTTCTTTGTCGGCTTACAATGCAACAAAAGGCGGCGTCAGATTGTTCACGAAAGGGGTCGCCCTGGAATGCGCGAACAATCGCTGGCCGATTCGGGTGAATTCAGTTCACCCGGGCATCATAGATACGCCAATTTGGGACAAGATGAATCCGGAGGTCTTTCAGAGTGGTGTGAATACCGTGGATCGTGAAGAAATAGCCGATCGAAGCGTGCCGACGGGCCAATTAGGATACCCACTGGATATTGCCAACGGGGTATTATTTCTGGCAAGTGATGAATCAAGGTATATGACGGGTACCGAACTGATTATCGACGGCGGTTTGTGTGCCTAAAGTCCGTTAGGGATGCTGTTTGAATTGACCCTAACCCTTCTTTTTGGCTTTTTCTTCCTCCAACATCTTGTCAATGATTTCGGCCGTGCAATCTACCAAGTCTAGGTGTGCCTGCGCGGCTAAATTGGGGTCCTTGATATCGATTTCCGCGTAGATTCGATTGTCGTAATCGGAATAGAAATGGGAGGTCATCCAGTTTAGGTCCGGCATTTTTTCCTCGATAACAGGAAGTAGTTCATGTATCCGATCGGCGATGGGTTTGGCAGTGTTTCTTTCTGCTGAAATTTGAACCGTTATGACACCCTTTCTGACTTTCGAGTGTATCTGATACTCGAGTTTGCCAGGCCAACCCTTGTGTTGATAGGCCGTCCAGTTTTTATGTACTCCCTTAAATTGAAAATCTGGTCTAGCGGAATGGGTTTGTTCAACTACTGCTTCGACAGGAGTCTTGATGTTAGTGGCCATGTCATTGACAGCCGCAAAGGCACTGTCGATTAGGTTCAGGTAGGTCTGAGCTGCCAATTCGACTTCACCGATGTCCATCTCGGTGTAAACGCGATTGTCGTAATTGGACCCCCAGGGGCCGACCTCCCACTCAAGATCGGGTAGGTCCTCTTGTAGGGCGGGTAGCAGTTCGTGTATCCGATCGGCAATCGCTTTGG
>CAZYHH010000382.1:0-2545 GCA_964647295.1 uncultured Pseudomonadales bacterium | reverse complement strand
TGAAAATCAAATATTTAAGCTCGAACATTTTGTGATAGCGAAATCTTAGAAATGAAGAAAAAAAATTAATTTATGGAGTGATGATTGCGATAGGATATTTCTTTATAGCATTCGTTGCTAATAACCCGAGTTTATTAAATTAATTTTAAAATGATACAAACTTGTTTTAAACGCCTTTGAAAAAAGGGCGATGATTGTCATCGCCCAAGATGGTTTGCAAGCACAAATTCGTACCGCTACGGGATTTTCGTTACAGCATTTCGCTCGCCACTAACTCCAAGGCCTCAGGCTGTTGTGAGCCTAGTAACATTGCAGCTACCTGACCATTGTTTCCCGCATTTTTCCAACGACCGAGTCGTTCCTGAATACGTTCCTTAGGGCCGACTAGATGGCATGCGTCGATGAGTCCGGCAGGAACGGCCGCCGCGGCCTCGTCTTTTTTACCCGCCAAAAAGAGGTCTTGTATTTTGACCGCTTCGTCTTCGTAACCTAGAGCCTTAGCGTAATTGTTATAGAAATTCTTATCTCTAGCACCCATTCCGCCGATATAGAGTGCCATATTGGCTCTAATTGGCATCATGCATTGTTCAACATCCGGTCCCATTACGACGGTTACAAAGGGAGAGACTTCAAATTGAGTCATATTCTTGTCTCCAGCTTTTTCGAAGCCAGCTGTGATTGGCGCATCAAAGACAGCCGTATTCTCGGGATCAATCCAGATCGGAAAGAAACCATCACAGACCTCTGCAGCAGCCTCTACTCCCCTGGGAGTGATGTTTGCGGCAAATATTGGGATATCGTGCTCTGGGTGCATGATACTTTTGAGAGGCTTGCCCAAGCCGGTTGCACCGCTGCCACTATAAGGTAGTTGGTAAATTTCCCCTTCAAAGGCGGCAGGTTCTTCTCTAGCGAAGATCTGTTTCATGATCTTCACATATTCCTTTAATCTGGTGATGGGTTTGCCGTAAGCGACACCATGCCAGCCTTCAATCACCTGTGGTCCAGAGGCTCCTAACCCGACAATAAATCGACCATTAGACAAAGAAGCCAAGCTCATAGCCGTCATGGCTGCCATGGCTGGGGATCTCGCGGGCATCTGCATGATCGCGGTACCGACTTTGATCTTGTCCGTTTGCGCGAGTATCCATGCCGCCGGCGTGACCGCGTCTCCGCCCCAGGCTTCGGCAGTCCAAACAGAGTCAAAGCCTAATGATTCTGCGTGTTTAACAATGTCCATGTTAACCTGCGCCTTTGGTCCAAAAGCTGCGCCTAATAAGCCCAATTTCATAATTCTTCCCCTATAGGTTGTATTCTATTTTGCAGCCATCGCTGCAGCTGAATCATCACCCGCGCTAAGCGCTGCGTTTAGTTTCTCGGTTTCTTGTAAATCGTGTTCCGCGTGTCTAGCGCCCAAAAAGTAATGAATGGTCGCCCATAGGTTACCAAATACGGCGATACAAAGCGCGTATTGGAGGGAGACTGCGTTACTGCCAACTATGGGTTCAATTAGGTCGCTCCAGACTCCAACCAGGAATGGGCCCAGACCCATACCGATGATGTTGAGCGTAAACAGAAGTATTGCCGAAGCGACTGCGCGCATCCTCAATGTCACCAATGCCTGGGTCATCGCGAAGGACGGGCCTAAATAGATAGCCCCAAGACTGGCTAAAACGATTAAACAGGCGATGACCCCTTCAACACTCCCGTACAGATAGGTATAAATCTGAATGGGGACCATGAGTAGGGTCGAGATTCCTGGTAGCCAGAAATACCAACGGCGATCCCCAGTCTTATCTGAGAACTTATCGGCAAGATATCCACCTAGAAACGTACCGACCGCGCCAGTAAGTGCCACTAGCGCTAACCAGGAACCAATTTCTGTATTAGACATTTCGTGTACCCGGCTCAAGAATGGGGGGTTCCAGGTGCCCGCTCCGTAGCTGACAAAAGAGTGCAAGCCAGCGGCCAACGCAATATGTTTGAATGCGGGCTTTTGCCAAAGAAAGGTAAAGGTTTCTCTTATTGTTGGTGCTGGAGTATTGGACGCAGCTTGATTTACGTTTAAGTCTGACATGCCACGCGGCGGTTCTCTGAGTGTAATCCAAACGAAAAACGCAATCGCGATACCTGGCAAGCCCACAAGGAAAAAAGTGTTCCGCCAGCCAAGCTCGTCGGCGCCCCAGCCTCCGACAAAACTTCCGACCGCTGATCCCACTGGAATCCCGAGAGCATAGATAGATAAAGCGGTTGCTCTAGTTGAAATTGGGAAGTAATCGGAGATCAAAGAATGGCTCGGTGGGCTTGCGCCGGCTTCTCCTATGCCCACGCCTATCCTTGCAAGCAATAGTGTGACGAAGTTCCAAGCAAGCCCACATAAAGCCGTCATCGCGCTCCAGATGATCATGGAAATTGCTAAGACTTTGACGCGGCTCGTGCGATCGGCCAGCGCGGCAATGGGTATCCCCAAGGTCGCATAAAATAAGGCAAAGGCGAGCCCGCCTAGCATCCCAAGCTCAGAATCAGAAAGTACTAATTCGGCTTTGAT
>CAZYHH010000381.1:0-2592 GCA_964647295.1 uncultured Pseudomonadales bacterium | reverse complement strand
AGCTCCAGTAATTTCTGGAACAGTCAAGACTTTATGTATGTCAATGCTCTCAGAGAAGCTGCTTAAACAGGTGATCCTGATTTTGCTAGAGCGACTTGTGAAGAGTACAAAGAATGATATTGATGATCAAATTCTAGAAGCTTATAAGAAAAATATGTAATTAAGAGGTAATATGAGAACCTTTTTATTATACAGTGCTTTTATACTTTCCCTTTGTATATTCGTATATGGAGCACTTAAACAATATGCAGAAGGAAGTGAATTAAAGTTCGATTCTAAAAACGTAAGAGAGATATGGCAAGCATGTTCCTTACAATTTCAGACTATAACTCCTTATATGACACAAGAAACTAGAATGTACTTATGTGATTGTTATACAGATCAGATGAGACTTAAATTTACACCAGAAGAAGTAAAAGGACTGACTCCTGAACAAGCAAGAAAAGTAGGGAATGAGATGAAAATACTATGTCCTATACCTTTACCTCAACCTAGAATAGATACATAATGGGAATAACCAGTAAAAACTTTAGTGAAAAAGAATTATCCTGCTCTTGCTGTGGAAAGAATGAAATGACTCAAGAAACTGTAGACGCTCTCCAAGCATTACGAGATTCAATAGGTAAACCAATTTCTTTGAGTTCGGCTTATCGCTGCCCTGACTATAATTCTAAAGTCAGTTCCACAGGTAAGGATGGCCCTCATACTACAGGCTGTGCAATAGATATACAATGTTCTGGTAAAACTGCCTGGGAAATTCTCAGCTTTGCTATGATCCGTTCTAAGATCTGGAAAGGAATCGGAATTAGTCAAAAAGGAAAACACGAGTCCAGATTTATTCATTTGGACACGATAAACACTGATATGCGACCTTGGGTATGGAGTTACTAGATGTCAGACAAGAAAAATAAAAGGGTAGTCCTTAAAATAAAGAAAAAACCTTTATTAAAAAGACTTGAAAAAATCTTCACTGGCAAAACAAATTTAGACGCAGCTAAAGAAAAACTACTAAAAAATCCTCGTAAATGGCCTCATAGTAGACCTAATAGAAGGTGGGTAGATACTATGAATACAGATGAATCTGCGGAAGAAGTTGGTAAAAAGATTCTTGAAGATGTTTCGTATGGTACAGGACATTGGAGACTAGGTAAAGATCCAAAGACAGGAGAAGAAAGATTTTTTAAAGTAACTAAACCTCATTACTCTGAATTAGAACAATTTCCTTTTAAAGATGATCCAGTATTTGCAAATGAACAGTCTTCTGAATATATCACAGAACGAGAAAAGACAAGACAATTTATAAAGAATGTTTTAAAACAAAATAAAAAAAGTCTTGAACTTCCACAGTCAGAAGGTGATCAAAAAATAAGAAAAAACATAAATAAACTAGCTGAAGATATAAAAAGAATAGAACTTTTACCACCTGAACCAGAAATTTATGATCCAGAAGATCTTACTAATATATCTTCATTTTCAATGAGTATGCGTAATACTCTTTTAAAAATAGATAATTGGGTAACTCAATTGGAAATGCCTAATAAAATAGAACAAAAGTTTTTATCTTATAAGGATAATCTTGATCCTGAAATTAGAAAGAAGTTAAATTTAATATCTCAACAAAACTTTCCTGATCCTAGTAAACCTAGAATTGTAAGAGGAAAAAAGGAAATAGAGTTTATTAAAAAAGAGATATATTTAGAACAAGATGTCAATACCAAACTTAAAAGAGGTTATGGAAATAAGCTTATAGTAGAAGCAAGAAAGTTAAATCCTAATTTTGATAAGATGTCTAAAAAGGATCAGCAAAAATATCTTGATAATCTTCATAAACAAAATGTTAAAGGTGATTTAGCTAGAGAGACTGAATTATTAAAAGATAAAAAACTTAGAGAAAAAACTGAAGCTGAAAGAAGAGCTAGACTTGCTAAAAAAGCAGCACTAGCAAAAGCTCATGGCCCTAGTGTTAATCAACAAATTTCTGCTGCATATGATAGAGCCTTTAGAGAGGCCGCTAAAATTAAAAATGAGAAAAGAAATACAAAAGCAGAACAAGCTAAAATAGCAGCTACTATAAAAGAAATAGAAAAACAGCATAAGAAATCAATAAGAGCAGAGAAGGCGGCTGGTAGACTAGGCGATAAAATGAGAAGTATAATGATAAATCTTAATAAGTATAAGAGAAATAAATAATGGAAAATAAAAAACTTAATGATTTATACGATGCAGTAGCAGATGAGTTATTGGCTAAGATACAATCAGGAGAAGCTAAACCAGCAGATCTAGCAGTAGCAGTACGATTCTTAAAGGATAATGATATAACTGCCTTACCTGTCAATGATAATGCTCTTCAACAACTTGTAGAAAGTATGCCATTTCCTAGTCAGGAAGATATATTAAAAGGTAAAACCTCTTTCGATTGTTAAACTATGCCCACTCCTGATACTAAAAAACCTAGAAGTGCTGATGAAAATTGGGAATTCTTAGGAAGAGACTCAGGTCCAGGTACATGGAAAAAAGGAAGAGTAGGAGAAAAAATCCATCCTATGCCTGAAACTCAATATGATATTTTTCATGAAAATGAATTCCCTATGA
>CAZYHH010000380.1:0-2618 GCA_964647295.1 uncultured Pseudomonadales bacterium | reverse complement strand
AACTTCTAGATCAAGATCTTCCGTTGCCGAACATGTTTGAGGATGTAGAGCAGATTTTAAAAAAACGAAATGCATTTGCACCCATGTTAAAAAGCTGGCGATCTAGGGCTGACTTATCTTTAATCTTGTCAGAGGGTAACTCCGAAACAAAAAATTACAATGTGTTTGTTGAGTCAATCTTGAAGCGTAGCAAGAGCGAGCATGCTGTGGCGCTGTTGATTAACAACGAGAAGGCAGAGACAGTTCTTACGAAAGAACAATTTGATTTAGATTATGGTTATAAGCGTTTCATTTCAGATAAGTGGTTTGCTTCGGGTACCGCCGAATATTTTGAGGATGAACTTAAAGATATTGAAAGGCGAATTACTATAAGTGGCGGTGCGGGTTATCAGTTTTGGGATAATTCAATCGGTGAATTATCGATAGATCTTTCGATGAGCGCGGTGCAGGAAAAAATTGGTGAAGACGATGAGATTAATCCTGCAATACGTGTTGGGCTGGACTATCGAAGACTGTTTCTCCGCAACAAAATGGAGCTGTTTCATCGACAAAATGTCTTGTTCATTCCTGACTCTGAACGCGGCCAAGTATTTAATGCGTCCACGGGAATTCGTTACGAGCTTAGCACTTTTATCGATACCGCATTCAGGATCGACACGAATCATGAGACGAAACCATCTTCTGGTAGAGACAAAACGGACTTGACCTATACCGTGGGGTTGGGATTAAAGTTTTAAGTTATTTGGAAAACTGGATTGGCTTGACTGACGACTGAGTGGTTCATAGAATGCTGCCCTTCGTTTCACTAATTTAGTTCAAATAAATTACAATGAAGCAAATTAGTTCCTACGTCCCCTTCGTCTAGAGGCCTAGGACACCGGGTTTTCATCCCGGCAACAGGGGTTCGACTCCCCTAGGGGACGCCATTTCAAGTTATTTGGCTTTGTTTGTTGCTGACCAAGTAGGGTGACTATTGATTAGGCTTTAGCAAACGAGGTCGCTAGTACTTGCTGAGCTGTTCTTTATACACGGGTGCACGAGGGCATGAAATGATTAATGATTATGAGGAAAGACATTACCCTTTTGAAGGTTGCTTCAACTTTCGTGATATAGGTGGATACCCTAATCAAGAAGGGAGACGGGTTCGATCTGGCCTGTATTTTCGGGCTGGTAGACAAGACCGTATGAGCGAATCGGATTTGAAGAAGTTGAAAGAGCTTAATGTGGCTACTCAGATTGACTTACGCCGACCGGACGAGGTCCAAGAACAAGGTCGTGGGCCATTACAAGCAATGGGAGCTAAGTATGAAAATATTGCTGTGATTCCAGAAGGTGGTACTGATCAACTTAGTCGACTCGTTGGTGATACGGGTATCTCGGGTAAGCGATACCTGGGCTATCTGGAGTTTGGGCCTGAATCGTGGTTGCGCATGTTTGAAATTTTTGCGAATGAAGCTAAGCTTCCCGTTGTGTTGCACTGCACAGCAGGTAAGGACCGAACGGGGGTGTCGACGGCGTTTTTGTTATCGGTGTTGGGCGTGAGCAGGGAGTGGATTGAGGCCGATTATATTTTGACGAATGTCGATACTAACCGCCAAGCTGATTTCATCGAAAAATCAGTCGGATATCCATCAGGAATGAATCGAGAGAGCATGATTATGGCTGCTGGCGTCCCAGAGGATGCGATGCAGGATTTTCTCGATGGTGTGGAGGCGAGATGGGGTAGTGCAATTGGATACTTGCAGGAAATTGGAGTAACTCAAGCACAGATGGATTCCGTAAGACTAAATTTTCTTGAGTGAGTTCAGTGCTCGTCGCTGAGATTTGGTTGAAATCTATTGTCGTCGTTGGGTTTGGCATGAATTAGGCTTTGTACTCACTGGGGTTCTAGGTTTTTGCGGGAGGATTGGTGTAATCAAATGAATTTCGTGCAGTTAGCTATCCCCTTTTTCATCCTGGCGTTGCTCGTCGAGTTTTGTTTCGGCGCTCTGGTTAAACGGCAGACCTATCGTCTTAGCGATACTGTAAATAGTCTGCAGCTGGGTGTGTTGAGTCGGTTAGTCGGAATACTGCGGCTTAGTTTTTCGGCAGTGGTGATCGGTTGGTTAGTGAGTAACCTAGGTGTGGAGAGTTGGTCGCCTGATCATTGGATATACTGGGTATTGTCCTTTGTTGGATATGATTTTTGTTATTACTGGAAGCATCGATTTGGCCATGAATGGCGTATTATGTGGGCTTCACACGTCGCTCATCATCAAAGCCAGGATTATAATTTAAGTACGGCTCTTAGGCAGACAAGTACCGACTACATCGGTTTTGTCTTTTACTTGCCCCTATATCTGTTAGGTATGCCGGCAGAGGTTGTGATTAGTGTAGGTAGTTTAAATCTGGTGTATCAGTTTTGGGTTCACACTGAGCACATCAAGACCTTAGGTGCCCTTGATTATATTCTTGTGACCCCAGCAAATCATCGGGTGCATCATGCAGTAAATGACGGTTATCTGGATAAAAATTATGGCGGTGTGTTTATTCTCTGGGACAGATTGTTTGGAACTTTTGTCATGGAGGATCAGGCAAAAGAGTGCATTTACGGCATTCGTCACCCACTTTATAGTTGG
>CAZYHH010000379.1:0-2690 GCA_964647295.1 uncultured Pseudomonadales bacterium | reverse complement strand
CTCAATAAAAACAAAAAGCACACAATAGAAGTTGTAATCGACAGACTCAGGGTCAAAAAGGATTCTAGCCAACGAATCGCAGAGAGTCTTGAAACCTCATTATCCCTCTCCGAAGGAATAGCACTGATCCAACTCAATGATTCTGAACAAACGTCTGATCTGATCTTTTCTTCACAATATTCCTGTCCACAATGTGGATACAGTCTGCCTGAACTGGAACCGAGGTCCTTCTCGTTTAACAATCCAGCAGGTGCGTGTGAAAAGTGCGATGGACTAGGAGTGACCCAGTTCTTTGACCCCGATCTACTCATTGAAAACACAGATCTATCAATCGCAGAAGGCGCGATTAGAGGGTGGGATCGGCGCAACGTCTATTATTTCCACCTAATTTCTTCGCTATCAAAGCACTACAAATTTGATGTTGAAGTCCCATTCAAAAAATTGCCAAACAAAATCAGACAAATCTTATTGCAAGGCAGCGGTAATGAAAGAATAGACTTCAGCTATATGAACGATCGCGGTGATAAGATAACCAGAAAGCACCGGTTTGAAGGTGTTATCCCTAATATGGAAAGAAGATATCAAGAAACAGAGTCCTCTATCGTCAGGGACAATCTCCAAAAATATCTTCGCAAGTCATCTTGCCCCGATTGTTCAGGATCAAGACTAAAACTCGAATACCGAAGCGTATTTATAGGCGGCAACAACCTACCGACGCTCACAGATATGTCGATCGATGAAAGCTTTAAATATCTAAAAACGCTGAAACTAAATGGCCAAAGAGGTGAGATAGCAAAAAAAATACTTAAAGAAATTGTTGCCCGGCTTCAATTTCTAGTCGATGTAGGTTTGAATTACCTGACCCTAAATCGCAGCGCTGAAACTTTATCCGGGGGCGAGGCTCAAAGAATACGGCTAGCAAGTCAAATCGGTGCTGGGCTAGTCGGAGTAATCTACATTCTCGATGAACCATCAATCGGCTTACATCAAAGAGACAATGAGCGGCTCCTCAAATCGCTCAATAATTTAAAAAACTTGGGAAATACCGTGATTGTTGTAGAGCATGATGAAGAGGCAATTCGGGCCGCCGACTTCATAGTTGATATAGGACCTGGTGCAGGCATTCATGGAGGAGAAGTAATCGTCTCCGGAAACCTATCCGACCTCATTTCCAATCAAAAATCTATAACAGGCAAGTATCTATCTGGGAAAAAGCGTATTGAGGTTCCGAAAAACAGAACTCACATAAACCCCAACAGATTGATAAAAATAATAGGTGCATGTGGAAATAATCTAGCCAACTTGGACGCAGAAATCCCGATAGGACTAATGACTTGTGTGACCGGGGTATCAGGTTCCGGGAAATCTACCCTGATTAATCAAACTCTCTACCCAGTGGCCTCAAAACAACTAAATAGATCCTCGTCTATCTATTCGGCTCCGCACCAAGCGCTTGAGGGTTTGGGCTATCTAGATAAAGTCGTCGATATCGATCAGAGCCCTATTGGGAGGACACCACGGTCTAATCCGGCAACCTATACCGGTTTATTCACGCCGATTCGCGAATTGTTTGCCCAAGTAGAAGAATCACGAGCACGCGGATACAGTCCAGGAAGATTTAGCTTTAATGTTAAAGGAGGGAGGTGCGAAGCATGCCAGGGAGATGGTCTCATCAAGGTCGAAATGCATTTTCTACCCGACATCTATGTCACCTGCGACGTCTGTTCCGCAAAAAGATACAACCGAGAAACCCTAGATATCAAATATAAAGGCAAAAATATAAGTGATGTCTTAGACATGACCGTCGAAGATGCTCACAATTTCTTTCAGGCAATACCCATGATCGAAAGAAAACTCAGTACATTATTAGATGTGGGTCTTTCCTATATAAAACTTGGCCAATCAGCGACAACACTGTCTGGCGGCGAGGCACAACGAATTAAGTTATCCAGAGAACTCTCAAAAAGGGACACAGGCAACACTCTTTATATCCTTGATGAACCGACCACAGGACTACACTTTGAGGACATTTCTCAGCTACTCACCGTTCTACATCGACTTAGAGATGGTGGTAACACTGTAGTGGTGATAGAACATAATCTAGACGTCATAAAGACTTGTGACTGGATTATCGACCTAGGACCTGAAGGCGGAGCTGGCGGCGGAAGGATAATCGTTACAGGCCCACCCGAAAAAATAGCAAACACCAAGAACTCTATGACAGGGAAGTTTCTAAAAAAACTTCTGCCAAATTAAATGTCGAGAAGAACAATAAATAGAGCACATTTCGGGTAGGCTATTAAATGCAGGCTTTCAGAGCGCCTAAGCATAGCTCGACATTTTCTTTTCTAGCAGAATAGCCCATCAAGCCGATTCTCCAAACATTTCCAGCAAAAGTACCCAGTCCCGCGCCAATTTCAAGATTGTATTCCTCAAGCAACCTACTTCGGATTTTTTTCTCATCGAGAGAAGACGGTAACTTAACGGTATTGAGCTGCGGTAACCTATCACATTCTTTTTCGACTACATAACTAAAGCCTAAATTTTCAAGACCAACCACCAACAGTTTGTGCATTGCTTGATGCCGTTCCCAGGAATTCTCCAACCCTTCTTCATGCAACATCAATAGTGATTCATGCAGTCCATACATAGAATTTACAGGAGCAGTATGATGATAGGTTCTAGCACCT
>CAZYHH010000378.1:0-2735 GCA_964647295.1 uncultured Pseudomonadales bacterium | reverse complement strand
CGATGAAGTTTATAAGGGAAATGTCGCCTGAAGCAGTATCGACAATTTATCGCGCACGCATTCGAGGTAATTAAGAGCGCTCTTTTTTGATATTTTTGCAAAATGTTAGGGGTATTTTTGTTAGACATAGAAAACTCATTTAAAGGGTCTTCAACAAAATCACTATTAGCGTTTTGTTCTTTTAGATCGGGTAGCACTTGTCTAAGTAAAGGATCGTCATATGTATTCTTCATACGGTTGGCAAAACTCCTTGTGACAAGGGTTGAGAATTCGTTTTCTATGAAGTTGCCCGTATTGGGTAGGTTTAAGTAATCCAGAAGATCATTCGAATTTCGAAAAGCTCCGCGCATATGTGCCTTCCATTGGTCAGATTTCCATGGCTGGTTATTCGGGGGTATGATCAACTTTTATCTGCGGTATCTTTGTTATGGCAACTTATTCTACCAATGAATTTCGTTCAGGGTTAAAGGTTATGTTGGATGACGATCCCTGTGCAATTTTAGAAAATGAATTTGTTAAACCAGGTAAAGGCCAGGCTTTTAATCGAGTGAAATTCCGAAATCTTAAGACGGATAGGGTGTGGGAGCGTACCTTTAAATCGGGTGAGTCTCTTGAGGTTGCCGATGTGATGGAAACTGATATGCAGTATTTATATTCAGATGGTGAGAGTTGGCATTTTATGAAGACTGATGACAGTTATGAACAAATTGAGGCTAATGAAAGTGCGGTCGGAGAAGCTCGATATTGGTTAAAAGAGGAAGACGAGTATCAAGTGACCCTATGGAATGAACAACCTATAGCCGTGACGCCTCCTAATTTTATTGAGCTAGAGGTTATTGAGACTGACCCCGGGCTTAAGGGGGATACTGCAACTGGAGGCACTAAGCCAGCTACTTTGTCGACTGGATTTACGGTTAAGGGTGTCCCATTGTTCGTTAACGTTGGCGATGTGTTGAAAATTGATACTCGTACCGGGGAATATGTTAGTCGTAGCAAAAGCTGAAGCGCTTTGGTAGTAACGTTCGATGGGTTATAAGAAAACTAATGCCTCGTCGTTGATTCTTCAAAGAGCATCGCTTTTGGCTGATCTGCGTGATTTTTTCTCAAGTCAAAATATCTTAGAAGTTCAGATGCCGGTTTTATCGAGCCATACGGTCACTGACCCGGAAATTAATTCAATTGACGTGCCGGGCTATGGCTATTTGCAGACTTCACCCGAGTATTTGATGAAGCGATTGCTGTCATCTGGTGCGCCAAGTATTTACTCAATTGGCCCTGCTTTTCGAGATAAAGAAGTTGGTCATCATCATCGGTCAGAATTCATAATGATTGAGTGGTATCGGGTCGGACTAAATGACTTGGCGCTTATAGACGAAATCAAAGAGTTGTTAAATGTTGTTCTAGGAGCCTCAGATTATCAAGAGGTTAGTTATCAGGAAGTCTTAGATAGCAATAATGAAAGAGATCTTGATGAAGATTTAAGATTTTCTTTGGCCTGCCAAAAACTTAATCCAGGGCGTTTTATAATTAATGACTATCCTGCCGAAAAGGCGGTTCTGGCGAGACTTGATGAAAATAACAAGGACGTTGCTAGAAGATTCGAATTTATAGTCAACGGGTTAGAGTTGGCAAACGGTTATTTTGAGCTAAAGGACTGGTCGGAACATATGGCACGTTTTGCAACAGACAATCAGATTCGGGAAACACGAGATTTGCCTACTATAGACATTGATGAGGAGTTTTTGGACTCTATCCGAGTGGGATTGCCTGATTGTGCTGGTGTTGCTATGGGTTTTGATCGTTTGTTGATGCTAAAAATGGGAGAAAGTGACATAGGTGCAGTCCAGTTATTCTAATCAGTAGAGGGCTATTGTTTTCAATTTATTAAGCCAATCGGACTGCACGCTTCCAATTCTGAGCCTATTTTCAGATTTTTATTCAAAACGAAATGGTGGGGTGGAAAACAGCAAATAACGGTAGAGCCGAGCAAAAATCGTCCGACTTCTGCGCAACTGGGTAAATCAAGGTGGTAATTGTTGATTTCCTCGAAATTGTATGGCGATAAAGGCCCGTCCCAACTGGTTTCTATTGAGGCTACTATTAGAGCTCCGACTAAAATGACGAGTATAGGGCCTCTGTCCGTAAAAAATTGACAAACCAGTCGTTCATTTTTGCAAAATAGTTCTTTTATTGATCGCTCAGTCTTGCTGTTTACTGAATATAGAGAGCCTGGTACCGATATTGTTTTTTGGAGTTGGGCGGATACTGGTAAGTGGACTCTATGGTAATTGCTCGGGGATAAATAAATCGTGATGAAAGAGCCGTTTAGAAATGGTTTAGTGTCCACCTTTGATAGGTCACTCAGAGAGTAGTTGTGTCCCTTAGCCTGCAAAAGTTGACCATCTTGAATTTTTCCGATCTGACTGATTGAGCCTTCTGCAGGAGAATAAATAATGTTCTTGGCAGTTACCTCGTGATCTGTTTTTAGTTCGATCTTTCTGGAAAAAAAGTCGTTGAAAGAATTGTAGTCCCTGCTCCTTTTTTGTTTTGCGTTATGCAGCGACACATTATAAATTTTTTTGAAGGCTCGAATGAAAACTGTTTTAACTAGCTGGTTTTCCGATGCAGCAATTTTACCGATAAACCTAGAAATTAGTTTTTTAGGGGTTAGCGCCTGAAGAAAAGCAAACAAATTATTGGTCCTTAAAGCTCAATTGGAGTATCCGGCCTATTAC
>CAZYHH010000377.1:1618-2765 GCA_964647295.1 uncultured Pseudomonadales bacterium | reverse complement strand
TTTTTATGGTTCAAGGCGTGCGCCACTTGAGCGGACCGACATGCAGGTCGGTCCTTTTCGAATTGAAGTGGTCGAGCCAATGCGACGTAGCCGAGTGATTTTAGAGGATAACGCGAGCGGGATTAGCTGTGATTTGACGTTTTCAACGCGAACTGTGCCTATCCAAGAGGCCAGACAGACACTCTGGTCTGGAACAAGACGAGTCATGGATGCCACTCGCTTTGATCAGTTTGGCCGATGGGGGGGGATGATCAGTCATCCTGACGGAGATCTAGAGATAAAGGAAGACAGTTGCATGGGCACCAAGGATCGGTCCTGGGGTGTCAGGGGAGTAGGAGAAGCTGAAACGGGCGGAGCTCCTGCTTCGGGTCCCGGCATCTTTTTTTTCTGGACGCCTCTGATATGGGATGATCATGTCAGTCACGCCATTTTTTTTGATGGGCCCAAAGGCGAAGCTCTGGTTCGGGAGGGACTGGTTGCACCACTTTATAAGTCGGAGTCCGAGGTCCCGGAAGATGGACAGTCTGCAATTGAAAAGCAGTTAACGGCCAGACATCGGATTGAATATCATCCTGGTACTCGGCTTGCTTCCAGCGCGGAGATTGATTTGGTGGCTTTGGATGAAAGTGTTCGCACGATCAAAATGACGCCTATCCTCAAGTTTATGATGAAGGGCCTGGGCTATACGCATCCGGAATGGCGTCAGGGTGCCTGGAAGGGAGAGCTGGAGATCGGGCACGAGTCCTTTGATCCTCGACAGCTGGATTATTTGGCGCCAGAAAATATTCACAACCAGCAGGTGGTCAAGGTCAGTGATGGAGAACGAGAGGGTATTGGGGTGATGGAGCAGATCTTTTTTGGTCCGTACGCTCCGTCAGGCTTTAAGGGTGCGCTCGATGGGTTTGGCGATGAGTAAAGAGCAGGAACTGACAGATAATGAATCGATGATGCAAATGAATGAGCTGGCCTTCTACACCCTCGCTGGTGCACCGGAATCACCGAGGGACTTGATTGCCGAAGTTGGACAGGGCGAGGAGCTTGGGCTCGGCTCGGTCTTTATTTCCGAGCGCTTCAATATTAAGGAAGCGGCAACACTTTCCGGGGCCGTCGGAGCCGTTTCCGATAGTCTGGGAGTAGCAACTGCGGC
>CAZYHH010000377.1:0-1608 GCA_964647295.1 uncultured Pseudomonadales bacterium | reverse complement strand
GGTTCGGTGGAGTCGTGCGTTAGCAGTATTAACGAGCAATTTGACATGGGGGTTGACGGCGTAATTCTTCACGGCCCGTCACCTGAACAGCTGCAACCCATTGTTGAGCATTATCCTGAACAGAGAATTTCGGATCGTTTTGTTCGAATGACCAACAACCCTGGCGGTATCGCTTGATCCCTGGGCCGGAAGAGGTGAGCACAGGCTGGCTGACCGAAAAACTCAGGGAAAACGGTTTCGACTGCGATGTGACCGGGTTCACGCAGGAGCGCATAGGCACTGGCCAGATAGGGATGTGTATCCGCTATCAACTTCAATTAGAAGGCGGTGAAGGGCCAAAATCGGTAGTCGGAAAATTTGCCTCGCCCGATCCCTTGAGCAGCGCGACTGGCGTTCAATTGCTCAATTACCTCAAAGAGGTCCGTTTTTATCAGCTCTTGCAAGATCGTGTCAGCATCAATACACCCTACTGTTATTTCTCTGAGATTGAAGGCGAGGGGCCAGTATTCATGTTGTTGCTCGAAGACCTCGCACCGGCCACTCAGGGTGACCAACTCACCGGGTGTGTGCACGAAGTCGCAAACGCTGCGATTCAGGAATTAGTGGGTCTGCATGCGCCTTTGTGGAGCGACCCCAGCCTGGATCAGATGCCATTCTTGGGCGATCGAAAGCAGTCGGCTCGGGGCGCATCAGAACTATACCAGAAAACTTTTCCCGGGTTCGCTGACCGGTTTGGGTCCGATCTGTCTGCAGATCAACTCGAAATTCTTAAACGATTTGGTGAGGCAAGTGAGGCTTATCGGGAGTCTGTCGATCCCTCTGTCTTTACTCCGATTCACATTGATTATCGGCTTGATAATCTGTTGATTGACGAATCCGGTGATCGACCTGTGGTGACGGTTGTCGATTGGCAGAGTATCACTGTCGGTAATCCCTTGACCGATGTCGGTTACTTTTTGGGTGCTGGAATGCTTCCCGGTGCGCGCCGAGAGAGTGAGAAAGAAATCGTGAGGGGATATCATGAGAGTCTGATGGCTGCCGGTATCATGAACTACGACTTTGATCAGTGCTGGCGGGACTACCGTCGTTCGAGCTTTGCAGGGTTTTCGGTGACCGTGGTCGCTTCTATGCTTGTCCAGCAGACCGCGCGCGGCGATCAGATGTTTTTGGCGATGGCGCAGAGGCACAGCCAGCACGCTATCGATATGGGAGCAGAGGAGTTTTTGGCGCTCTAGACGTCGAGGCTTTGTTGCTCTTGTCTTTTGTGGGACATCCAGGTTCAACAACAAAGAAGCGATTGTTTTTTATTATGCTTACTACATAGTATGAATTTACCCCTGCAAACCCTTATAAACACAGGGGTTTCAGTTAGTTCGACTATTGGCTGGGAATAAAAATATCAATTAATCAATTGTAACCTTTACTACTCATAATAATTATGATAAGTATACGTTACATTTAAATAACATAAATTTTGGAGAGTGCCTATGATAGCACTTAAATCTATTTTTTCTTGGCTTGGTCGATTTTTAGAAAAAGCAAGAACCTTAATGCTGAACGTTGGTACTGTCTTCGTATTGATCTTTTTTACGATCATAATTATTGAAG
>CAZYHH010000376.1:0-2776 GCA_964647295.1 uncultured Pseudomonadales bacterium | reverse complement strand
TATGTCATTAATTTCCCGAGCTTTTTTAATCCATTACAGATTATTTGATCACGGGATTGGCAAGTAACCGTTCTCGACTCCTTTGGTAAACACACCTACGGCGTCATGTGCATGCAGGCTCTCGTGATGCTCGATTCGAACCCAAAAATCATTAAATCTTGACTGCCTGTCCAAAGAATTCTTAATGCGTCTTCCAGCATCTTCGACGAACATCAAATTCTCCGCATTTAATCTTGCAAACTCTTGTTCATCTTCTCTTTTGACTGCACTTTGAACTGGGGTTTTGAGTACGTCTTCCACTCGATTAATCAAATCGGTTATCGGCAAATCACCAACCTCTTCTCCTAACGAAACCATAACTTTAGCTGTACTGCGTTGACTGTGAGGAGTAGCCACTATGGATTCCTCCAATCCTAACCAAGCTTGGACATCTTCTTTGTCGATTTGTCCATATTGACCGAAGTCTTTTTGGAATTGGCTTTGGATCAACTGACGAGCCAGCGCCGCTGAACAGGGGCAAGTAGATGAATACTGAACCTCTATCGAGAGTTCAAGCGTTATCTCGCCATCAATTAGCGTACCTTTAACTGAAACAGGATACGATGACCATCCAGAATTTTCACTGAGTAGCGCTTCTCTTCGAACAAAATGATCGAAAGAAAATTCAACAAATGCATTAGTGCTTAAATCGTGATGCGACTCTAGGATTGAACCCAGCAGCATTCTCAAACCTGACGCCGTTAAAGGCCTTGTATTTGAATGCTCATCTAGCAATAAATACAATCTCGACATATGAATGCCTTTCGCATTTGGATCAGCCAGATTGACATAAACCTGCATCTTAGCCTGCACTTCCTTCATTTCATCGCCATCTTTGACTTTTAATGGCTGATGTACGTCGCTCATACCTACCCAGTCAAGGGTACCTTGTTCCTCGGGAAGTTCTCTATTTGCTATATCCGGCATACTACTCATAGATATAGATACTGGCTTATTCATCAATCGTCTCTTTTTGTTTAAAAAAATCTTATCAGATAATTCTTGTCATATGGGTAAGAAATTCACAAATCAAAGAATCAAGAAATCGTCTCCAATTCAGCCTCTGACAGTTTGCGCGATTCTTCAACCAACATGATCGGGATACCATCTCGGATGGGATAGGCTACCGCACCTTCCTTAGACCAGAGCTCATTGCTTGCCTCAATATAGAAAAGAGACCCCCCGCTTGCAGGGCAGACCAAGACTTCTAATAAATCCATATTCATCTCAACACCTATCCTTTATCACCCAAAGGGATTCTCTAAAATAATTGTTTCCACTCGATCCGGACCGGTTGAGATAATAGTGATCGGAACGCCGACCTCTTTTTCAAGTGCTCTAATATAATTACGGGCCCCTTCTGGCAATCTAGAGTACTCGGTAACGCCCTTGGTGCTTTCTTGCCAACCCGGAAATTCTAAATATACGGGTTTTGCTACTGTCATTCCGTCAGAACTAAAATCAAACAACCCTTCATCAAAATCCAACTGATAGTCGATACAGATTTTTATAACCTCCAACCCGTCAAGCACGTCTATTTTGGTTAGACACAGGCCAGATAGGCTGTTCAAAGAAATCGCCCTTTTAATTGCGACCGCATCAAACCATCCACATCTTCTTGGACGCCCTGTAGTAGCCCCAAATTCATGGCCTCTTTTGGCCAATAATTCTCCCGTATCGTCACCAAGTTCAGTCGGAAACGGCCCTTCCCCAACTCTCGTTGTATAGGCTTTAGCGATCCCCAATATGTAATCCAAATCTTTGGGCCCGACACCAGAACCTAATGCTGCACCACCTGCTGTAGTGTTTGAAGATGTAACATAAGGGTAAGTACCCATATCAACATCCAGTAATGACCCCTGTGCCCCTTCAAAAAGCACCCTACAATTGTCTCCCTTTAAAGTTTGTAGAACAGGCACAATATCCGAAACCATCGGTCTAAGATCATCGGACACCGAAGCAAAAGACTCCAAAATATCAGATAACTCAACAGGAGGTTTTTGGTGATAACTCGTTAATACAAAATTATGGAAATCCAAAACTTCTCTTACTTTGTCTTGAAACTTTTTCCAATCAAAAAGATCTCCAATTCGTATCCCCCTGCGCGCGATTTTATCTTCATAGGCCGGACCAATACCTCTTCCCGTTGTTCCAATTTTTCGTTCACCAAGTGCTTCTTCACGCGCCAAGTCGAGTTGCACATGATACGGCATAATCAACGGGCAGGCCGGAGATATGGTCAAGCGATCCCTCACAGAAACGCCCCGAGACTCAAGTAACTCCACTTCTTGCATAAACGCGAAAGGCTCAAAAACCACACCATTGCCTATCAAGCATCTAACATCACCATGTAAAATACCGGAAGGGATTAAGTGCAATACCGTCTTTTCATTCCCCATAACAAGTGTATGTCCGGCATTGTGTCCTCCCTGAAATCTGACAACCGCTGAAGCCTGATCGGTTAGCAAGTCGACAATTTTTCCTTTACCCTCATCACCCCACTGAGTGCCGACCACCACAACATTCTGATTCATCTCTCTCTCTATTAATTCAACGAAGGCAACTAAACAGACTCAGTTATGGTCCATTCACCGCTTTGATAAGATAAGTAATGCGTACAAAACTCGGATGCTTCTTCAGTGGAGCTTAAGGCGCAAACAACATTCTTGCCCTCCGTCCGTAACTTGGCCACTAAATTCTTCAAATCGTCCCACTTATCTACGTCCACAAATGGTCC
>CAZYHH010000375.1:0-2784 GCA_964647295.1 uncultured Pseudomonadales bacterium | reverse complement strand
TTTACGAGCAAGTTCCAATTTAGACTCGACCATATCCACCGCGATTATTCTCGAAGCACCCGCTATAGCGGCACCATTTATTGCCGATAAACCAATGCCTCCACATCCAATCACTGCTACCGTGCTGCCAGGTTCAACTGCCGCCGTGTGGATTACGGCTCCAACGCCAGTTGTCACACCACAACCAATGAGAGCGGCCCTATCCATCGGCATGTCTTCCCTGACTTTCACAATCGCATGTTCGTGGACCAGCATTTGCTCAGCAAAGGAACCGAGTTGGGCAAATTGGGTTAACGAATTACTGTTTTTACTTAACCTTGGCTCTTCCTCCTTGCTGCGGTTTGTCTCAGGTTCCTGACACAAAGATAAATGACCGGTAAGACATTTCTCACAATGTCCACAAAAGACAGATAAACAAGTGATCACATGATCGCCGGGCTGGACGTAGTGGACATCGCTCCCCACTTGCTCGACGACACCGGCGCTTTCATGACCCAACACCATCGGAACCTGACCAGGGTAAGTGCCATTAAAAAAATGCATGTCGCTATGACATATCCCCGCGGCTCCGGTGCGAACGAGGACCTCCCTTGGGCCGGGTTTAGAAACCTGGATATCCTCGATTTCCATCGGGACGTTGACTTCTCGAAACACAGCTGCTTTCAAATTAATCTCCATTTCGTGGTAATGAGAAGAAGTTTGCCATACTCGTTCAAGCGGACAAAGTACTAAACTAGCAAAGGAGGAATTAAAACTGATCCAAATTTTGATCGACTATGAAATGAGCGGCGCGAATCGCACTTTCCAATCCTTGCTCTTTGGCCTTTCCAGTGCCCGCAATATCAAACGCGGTGCCATGATCTACAGAAGTTCTGACAAATGGTATGCCCAAAGTGGCAGTAGTAGATTCGTGGAAATTATGGACCTTAATCGCGATATGGCCTTGATCGTGGTAAAGGGCCAGAACCACATCAAATTCACCTTCAATAGCACGATAAAAAACTGAGTCTGATGGGATAGGTCCCACAACCCGATAACCTTTCTGACAAGACAACTCAACAGCAGGGCCAATTTCTTCGATTTCCTCACGCCCCAAAAGCCCTCCCTCACCACCATGCGGGTTAAGTGCGGCTACTGCAATTTTTGGATTATTCAAACCCCAGCCAACCAAAGTTTCGCGAATCAGTTCTAATTTAGTAAGAATATTGTCTTTTGTGACGTAGCTCGCAGCTTCAACCAGCGATTTATGGGTGGAAAGATGTGCAACTTTCAGCCCAGGAGTCATCAACATCGTCGCCGTCCAATCCACCTTTGATAATCTCGCTAAAATCTCTTGGTGGCCTAAATCGTCTACAAATCCAGCCTCGTGGATGGCCTCTTTATTAAGCGGACACGTGACCATCCCGGATACTTCTTTGCTTAAACACGCTTTTGCGGCCATCTCAACCGAGGCTACCGCAATTTGCCCACAATCGGCCTGCACTTGTCCATATGAGAAAGAGCTGGGCTTGTCGACACCAATGTCGAGGACATTGATGCCCGGTCTACAGTCACTGAATTGGTTAACAAAATGCAATTCAGGCAAACGTAGCCCCGCTGCGTTGGCTCCCATTTCAAGTGACCACTGGCAACCAACTAACACAATCTTTGTGTTCCTTCGGAGACTGTCCTTTGAAATTATTTTCGCGGAAATTTCCGGCCCCACGCCAGCCGGGTCTCCCAGTGTAATCGCAATGATTTTGTCTTCCTCCACCCAAACCCCCTTTTAGTCCAGGTTCAAAAGAATGCCCTAAAATCTATAGTATCTCGGTAGAATCAAGGTTCAGCCCAAAGCCCTCAACCCCAAGGTATTTAACTTCACGGCCTGCAATTAACCGAATATTAGACAAACCTAAATCTTTTAGAATCTGAGCACCCACACCTATTTCAAGCCACTCGTTCTTGCGTTCTTCTTCCTTGCTTTGCTCCACGAGAAGTTGATGCGGAACGCCGACAAAACCAGTTCGCAAATAAATCAAAACTCCACCGCCGAGCGATTCTATGCGATTCAACGAAGCCTCAAGCAAATTATTGTCCTGACCACCTTGAGGTCCAAATACGTCTTCCACCAACTTTTCTCGGTGAATGCGAACAGGCACCGAGTCCATTGTACTAATCTCTCCGAATACCAAAGCCACGTGTTCCGCTTCATCAAAATGAGTCTTATACCCATACGCTTTGGCGATACCAATTCGCGTGACCACCTCAAACTCATAGCTTCGTTCAACGAGCTGCTCACGCACTTGCCTATAGGCGATCAAGTCTGCTATCGAAATGATCTTTAGTTGGTGCTGCGTGGCGAATTCAAAGAGCTGGGGTAGCCGCTGGACCGTACCATCATCATTAACCAATTCTGCTAAGAGACCAACAGGAGGTAGGCCTGCGAGGGCGGCCAAGTCTGTTCCAGCCTCAGTATGCCCAGACCGAACAAGCACTCCACCCTTTCGAGACACCAATGGAAAAATATGACCGGGCCGAACAAAATCTTCAGCCGCTACGTTGCTATTGGTCAGCGCTTGAACGGTCGCCGCTCTTTCTTCGGCCGAAATTCCAGTCGTCAGCCCTTTTTTATAGTCAATAGATACAGTAAATGCCGTACTCATGGGGGCATCATTCTTGGCAACCATAGGGTCCAAGTGCAGGCCACTCGCCTGCTCCTCCAATAACGGTGCACACAAAATACCACTTGTGTGTCGTATCATAAAAGCCACTGCTTCTGACGTCGCTTTACTCGCCGCCATAATC
>CAZYHH010000374.1:0-2803 GCA_964647295.1 uncultured Pseudomonadales bacterium | reverse complement strand
CCAGTTCTTCTTAGCAGCGCCTTAATTCGAGCCATCAGCTCTTTAGGGCTAAAGGGTTTAGTGACGTAATCGTCGATGCCCGCCTCAAAGCTTCGGAGCTTATCGGATTCCTCGCCTCGAGCGGTAAGCATAATAATGGGCAGTTCTTTGGTCAGTTCATCGGCGCGAAGTTTTTTGGCGAGATCAATGCCATCCATGCCTGGTAACATCCAGTCAATAATGATGAGTTCGGGAGTCCCGCGATCCAGAATAGTCAGGGCATCTTCAGCTGTTTCGGCCTCTATGACTGAATGCCCGGAACGACTGATCGTGAAATTCAGTAATTCTCGGATATCGGGTTCGTCTTCGACAATAAGTATATAAGGCGCCATATTCCTGCGTTTAACGCTATACCAAATTGGTGGATCAATGATAACTCTTTTAAGAGGATATTATGAAAAATATTGAGTCTGTTTTTCAATATTAAGGTTCAGCTTAAGGGCACATTACAGACGCATTTTAGTGGTCATTCTAGATCTGTCATAAAAGTATAAGATTGTCATGAATTGTTCATCGCTGTGACATCATTCATTAATTATAGAGACATATCATGCGATCTGGTCGTCGCAACTTGATGGAAAGGCGGAAAATAGTTGAAGTGACTTCTGCTCCAGTTCTGATTTTTATTTGGCTAATTCTCGGTGTCGGTTTATCGCATGCTGAGTCCTACGCTGAATATAGGAACGATTTAAAATTTGAAAACTCGAGTTTTGGCAGCGGGATCAATTATCTTCGATTAGGTTATCGATTTAATAACAACGTGTATTTCGATATTGGTCCAAGAACAGATGGAATTTCGGCAGAGGTTGGGTACAAATATGAATTCCTCAACGATTGGGTAATCAAAGGCAAATGGGAAGGAAGTGAGGTAGACGATTTAAGACATAAATTAGAGACCGAGCTTAGGTATTCCGTCTCAAAGCTAGGAGGTACCTACCTTGAATATAAGAGCGAAGCAAAATTCAGAAATTCGAATCACACTAGCAGCGTCGACCATTTAAGGGTCGGTTATCAATTCGATAATAATTTCTATTTTGAAGCCGGACCCAGAACTGATGGAGCGTCAGGTGAGATCGGATATAAGTATCGGTTTTCAGATAAATGGTCCTTCAAGGGTAAGTGGGAAGGACACGATACAGATCGGTTAACACACAAAATCGAATGTGAACTTCGTTACCGATTTTAGAGTTCGTGATCCACTTGTTTCTCTAAGCTAGCCCACATGAATATTCATGCAAATGTCACAATTCTTCATCTATTCGTAATAAACAGTCCGGACAATACGGTGGTCGATCGCGGGGAGCCAGTGCTTGCGCATATGTTGAGAGTTATTTCCAAGAAATATTGGGGCCGAGTGAAGAGCCGACCAAATCGAATCGAGCCTATAAGGTGACCCTCAATTTCCTATTCAAATATAGCTGGCGTGGCTTTTCTAAAAGAGAGGTAAGACAAGCACCGCGCTATATACTGCAGTTGCTACGCCAGCGATCAAAGTCTGAACTTTTAGTTGTTTTGTGGTCGATGCGATCTTTAGCGCTGTTAATTCTTTATACAATTCCATTTTCCTTATACCTGACAGACCCGTCCTCTAGGGTCGTCCCCCTTCGAAGCTTTTATGACATTTTTATTACATTAATACATCGAGGTTTCAGTGTAAAGAAAATTGTCATAAAACTGTCATATTTGTCAGATTCATTGGATACATGTCATATTTTGATTAATAAAATAACTAAGATAAACAATAAGATAGATAAAATATTTAATCTTCGATATGGAAACGTCGATACATTGATTTTTCGTGGATTCCAACACTGCAAGGCTTAGATAAGGGGTAATTGTGGACTTAACAACGGTTTTGTTGATTTGTGCGATCGTGTTTGGGCTTTATATGGCCTGGGGCATAGGAGCGAATGATGTGGCCAATGCGATGGCGACATCGGTTGGATCCCGTGCCATTACCATCAAACAAGCGATCATCATTGCGGCGATATTTGAATTCTTGGGAGCATTTTTGGCGGGCGGGGAGGTTACCTCGACGATTCGCAAAGGCATCATCGACTCTGGCGCGATTGGTGATGCCAATATACTCCTCTACGGCATGCTGGGAGCACTTTTAGCGGCGGCTTTGTGGCTGACCGTAGCCTCGCGTTTCGGTTGGCCAGTTTCGACCACGCATTCTATCGTTGGCGCAATTGTCGGGTTTGCGCTGGTTGCGGTGGGTAGCGACGCCGTTAACTGGGGAAAGATGGGATTGATAGCATCGAGCTGGGTGACCTCGCCGTTGTTAGCCGGTGTGACGGCATTTATCCTAATCATGTCTGTGCAAAAATTGATT
Organism: uncultured Pseudomonadales bacterium; assembly: GCA_964647295.1. Lineage (GTDB taxonomy): Bacteria > Pseudomonadota > Gammaproteobacteria > Pseudomonadales > Azotimanducaceae > UBA4421. Next base: position 429 of record CAZYHH010000374.1, on the reverse strand, counting down.
TTTGACTCTGACGATCCTGAATCGCAAACTCGAAAGATCGTACCTTTCTATATCTTTTTGACCGCCACGGTAATTGCTTTGGTGACGTTTTTGAAAGGGCTTAAGCATGTAGGCCTTGATATCCCTGGCGAAGTAGCGGTTGCTCTATCATTGGGGTTCGGTGTCTTGGTTGCGTTTGCGGGCGCTTTTTTTATTAGGCGTATCCCAACCACGAGCGAAGATGGTGATGCTCAATCTACCGAAGATAATATCGAGAAAATATTCGCTTTATTGATGATTGTGACGGCCAGCGCGATGGCGTTTTCACATGGCTCCAATGATGTCGCGAATGCGATTGGCCCGGTTGCTGCAGTTTTGTCGATTATAAATAGTGGCGAAATCTCGCAGTCGTCTCCTGTTCCCATTTATGTGTTGTTTATCGGAGCCGTC
>CAZYHH010000373.1:0-2808 GCA_964647295.1 uncultured Pseudomonadales bacterium | reverse complement strand
AAAAAAACATTAAGACTTTAAGATTCGCAATGCCTCTTCGAGTTCCTCAACGGTCTGTTTAACTAACATATTTGAGATACTTGCATCGTCCCGTGCTTCCTCTCCGGTAAGAGATGAACGCGCTCCTGCTAAGGTATAGCCCTGTTCATAAAGCAACGCTCTGATCCGCCTTATAATAAAAATGTCTTCACGTTGATAATAACGTCGATTACCTCGCCTCTTAACAGGTTTGATTTCCGAAAACTCTTGTTCCCAATATCGCAGCACGTGAGGTTTAACATCGCAAAGTTTACTTACTTCACCAATCGTAAAATATTGTTTACTTGGGATTGTGGGAAGGTTTGAAGTGGCTATTGGCTCTTTCATGTCAGTTTAAGAAAGACTTAAAGAAGCGTCTAAAAAATCAACTATTAGAGTCGCTATCTTCACCAGAATAGGTTTCGACTCTGGCTTTTAATTTTTGTCCTGAATGGAACGTGACCACTCTTCTGGCAGAGATGGGAATCTCCTCTCCGGTTTTTGGATTTCTTCCTGGCCGCTCTCGTTTTTCCCTAAGATCAAAATTTCCGAATCCAGAAATCTTAACTTGAACATTATTCTCCAAAGCCCTGCCAATCTCGTCAAAAAACAACTCGACGATTTCTTTTGCTTCTCTCTTATTCAACCCTAATTGTTCGAATAATTGATCAGCTATCTCAGCTTTGGTAAGAGCACCCATCTTAGCTCCTCGGACTTAACAGCCATAAAGTGTAAATCGATAATTTAAACGCGATTCTATCGCAAAGTCGCTCCGAGCTTTTTCTGCAATGCCTCTACGACGCTGGACGCTAAATCATTGATTTCCTGTTCTTTTAGGGTGTCCTTTTGACTTTGTAACGTCAACCCCAATCCTACACTTTTTTGTGAATCCGGTATTCCTTCCCCTTTATATAAATCAAAAATAATGGAGCCTATCAGAAGTTCGCCTAAAACCTCTTCCGCAATGTTTGTAACTTCCGCAACTTCGATTGATTGATCGATCAAGATGGATATATCCCTTCTCACACTAGGGAATTTCGAGACCGGAGAAAAAAATCGTCGCTCTTTACTGCGGACAAACCCACCGTCCAACTCAAAAACAAAAAGATCTTCAAGTTCCAGGTGTGCACTTATTTCCGGGTGCAATTTACCAAAAAAACCCACACATTCCATGCCAACAAAAATGTCCGCACCCTGTCCAGGATGAAGAATCGGATTAGTTGTTTTTCGATAATCAACCTCGGGAACGCCGACTAAATCAACAAGATAATCTACACAACCCTTTACATCGTAAAAATCTACTTGACGCAGTCGCTCACTCCAGAACTCATTAGTGGAGTAACCCCAAATTATTCCGCTCAACACTTCAGTTTGGATCAATTCATTATTTTTTAGCCTAAACACGGAACCCAGCTCAAACAATCTGATGAAATCTTGCTGTCTGGCTTTATTTGAATACACCGCCTGAACCAGTCCTGGAAACAAATTGCTTCTCATAACAGATTGGTCTGATGACATTGGGTTCTGGAGGCTTAAAAGATCCGCTTGCGGTTCGAGAGTCTGCATCAACTTAGGGTCGACGAAACTATAAGTAATGACTTCTTGAAAACCTAGACCTGCAACATGTTTCTTTAGTTCAAAATCCGAGGTCTTTCTTTCACTCGTTGCCCGCAAAGAAAGCTGCGCTAATGGCAAATTTATGGGAATTTTTTCATAACCGTAGACTCGGCACACTTCTTCTACCAAGTCAGCTTCAAGATTAATATCAAACCGATGGCTGGGAGACCTTACCAACCAGATAACATCGCTTTCTTCTATACTTTTATTCTCAACTGAAAACCCCAACCGAGTCAAAATCTGGTCAACCTGATCAAGGTCAACTTCGGCTCCAAGCAAATCATTGAGCCGATTTGATGAGAGGGACACCAGAGAGTTTCTTTGCAATGCATTTTCTGCACGACTTTCGATAATAGGTCCTGCTTTGCCACCAACTATTTCTAAAAGCAGCTCTGAAGCTCTTTGCATAGCAACAACCTGCAATTCCAGGTCCACCCCTCTTTCAAATCGATGACTCGCATCCGTTTGCAATCCAAAGCGTCGCGCAGTACCCGCTACCGAAAGTGGAGTAAAAAACGCAGCCTCCAAAAACAGATCAACCGTAGTATCGGAAACACCACTCTCTAATCCTCCCATCACACCAGCTAAAGCTACTGGTTTAATCTTATCTGCTATCACAAGCGCATTCGAATCTAACCGAATTTCACTATCATCTAACAGCAAGAGCTCCTCATCTTCACGGGCCTTTCTAACGATAATTTCATCAGCAAGCTTATTAAGATCAAATGCGTGCATCGGTTGCCCTAGCTCCAACATCACAAAGTTCGTCACATCAACAACCGGATCGATACTTCGGAGTCCGCAACGCCTCAATTTTTCTTGCATCCATAAAGGGGCTTGCAATTTGGCGTTTATGCCTTTTATTACTCGGCCAACGTATATCGGACAGTCTTCAGAACTTTCAAGGCTAACCGACAACGTCTCGTTTATCGTCGATTCAACTTCATTTAACCCCGACTCTTTAACCTCTAATTCATTTAAAACGCCGACCTCTCGAGCTATACCCCTTATACTCAGACAGTCCCCTCGATTAGGCGTCAAATCCAAATCAATTAAGATGTCGTCAAGATTCAACGCCTTGTTGATCTCCTCACCTAAAACACAACTTGCTGGGAGCTCTATAATACCTTCATCATTATCTCCCATGCCTAATTCGCTGGCACTGCATAGCAT
>CAZYHH010000372.1:0-2810 GCA_964647295.1 uncultured Pseudomonadales bacterium | reverse complement strand
GCCTGAGCCTGTCAAGTGACTACGCATTGACTGCCGCGGATCTTTTATCGTTACATGGTCAAGGTATCGACGCATCTGATATTTCTCAATTTCGATTCTTCTCTAACCAATTCGACACGAGCACGTCTGGAGTCGACATTGTGGTCAGTGCAGAAAGCGAATGGCTGGGTGGCATGACCAACTGGTCGCTGGCATACAACAACACGTCAACGGATGTCACTGCCAGAAACCCGGCTCTCTTAGGAGATAGCCGAGTACGCCTGATTGAAGACGGTGTACCGGACACGCGATTCAATCTGTCGGCTAACCACTCGATGGGAGACTTCAGAATATTGGCTAGGCTTAGCTCTTATGGTGAGTACTATGACAATGAAGCAGGCGGGGTGTTTGATAATTCCGTACTGTTTGACCTAGAAGGTGGTTACGATATCAACGAGCAATTCTCAGGTACCGTGGGCATTCGTAACGTTGGAGACGAGCAGGGCTGCTCTACTTCCGACTGCGGTACGCTGCCTCCACAGATACTTGGTCTGCCTTATAGTCAGTTCACGCCGTTCGGTTTCAACGGAAGATTCTTCTACGGCAGATTGACCTACAATTTCTAGTAGCTCTTATGTTAGAAACGAAAAAGCGGGCTACGGCCCGCTTTTTTTAGCCTCTTAGAAACCCATATTGATCATTGGTCTTGCCAATTGAATCGTCTCTCAAACAGATTGCCGATCTGATAGAGCGTGGATTCATCATAGTGTTTGCCGATCAACATCATGCCGACCGGTAGACCGTCGACCATTCCGCAGGGTATAGACAGCGCCGGATGGTGAGTCGAATTAAAGGGGGATGTGTTCGTTGTAGGCTGAAACGACAGCGAGGTGATTTCCTCGGGAGTCGCATCGCTATCGGGCAAAGAAGTCGCCTTCATCGGCGTCGTTGGCATGACTAAAACATCGACCTCACTCAGAGCCTTATCGTAGGCATCTCGCAACAACGGAATCCGTTTTTTCGATTCTGAAACATATCGGTAACCATGATGTCTGCGCATCCACTCACTCTGCAACATGTACAGTTTTACGTTAGGTGTAAGCCAGTCAGGGTTCTCTCTCCATTTACGCTGAGCGTCAAGATACGCCGGGGATACCGAGTCCATTGCTTCAATAGCGCAACCATCCAACTGAAACATAGAGGCGAAAGAAGCCTGCAAGCCACCCGACGTGATCAGCCCAGCAGTTGAGTGCATCGGGATCGACAACCGAACAATGGTCGCCCCCAACCCCCTCAATTGATCGATCGCGGAGGCGACAGTCTTCCCAACCTCTTCCTCAGAGAATGGGGTATCAAATCCTTCTGCTACGACGCCGATACTGATTCCTTTTAGGTTCTCTCGGCCCAGCTTTTCTGAATAAGGTTCTGGTTCATGGGGTTTCTGTCGAAAATCCACCCCGTCAGGACCAGCCAGGACCTCCAACATCAGCGCGTTATCTTTTACTGTCCGGGTCATGGGGCCCGTATGATCTATCATCGGCGTCATGCCCAGTATCCCCGTATAAGGAACCAACCCGTGTGTGGGTTTCATGCCTACAATCCCAGTAAAAGAGGACGGCATCCTGATCGACCCGCCCTGATCACACCCAATGGCCATATCAGCTTCTTCTGTCGCGACAACCACCGCGGAACCCGAAGAACTTCCTCCGGCACTTTTTGAAATGGCTCTTGGGTTTCTGACGGGCCCACTGTCGCTGGTGTGACTGCCGCCCGAAAAGCAATAGGCCTCACAGACTGTCTTGCCAAGAATCGTCGCTCCGGCGTTCAACAATCTGGTCACGACTTCAGCATCCTCATCGGCGACAAATCCATCAAGGACCCGGGTACCGTTGTTCAAGGGCAGTCCGTCAATCATGACGTTGTCTTTGACGGCTACCGTCTTGCCTTTGAGCAGTCCCGAATCTGCTCCATAAATGTGGGTCTTTACGGCCCAGGCATTGTAGGGATTGTCAGATTTACTGGGTACTTCCCAGACTCTATTTGATGCTGGCTTATCATTCGGTAGAGGAATTTGATCGAGCAACTCCAGGCTTGCCATGCCCGCATCAATTCGTTCCTTATACCAATCCAAGTGATTTGGTTTAAACCCCAAAGATGACATGAGTTCTTCAATCTCTTCGTTGGATATCTTGTTACTCATCGGTCGCTCCCTTGTTAATCGAAGTAATTACCAGCAAATACTAAAAAAGCTTAGTCTGGCAAACCATAGGCAATCACCCGGCCTCCTTGAATGGGTTTTTTCTCTTGTTCAGTATCCTCATCATCACTAGCTTCTTCGAATACACCTCTCGGATTCGGGGCTGGCGATGTCACCACAACAAATTGTTTACCGGTCCTTGGACTGACATAACTCATCGGCGTAGCGTCGGATGCCGCTGACATAGGTTCTGACCAAAGTTCTTCACCGGTATTAACATCTACTGCACGAAAGCCACTAAAGGCTATACTGCCATTAAAAACCAACCCCCCCGCGGTTATGATCGAGCCGCCGGCAATGGAAGGCATGCCAATACCGAGAAAACCATTACCGCGCCTCCAGACAATCTCTTGGGTCGTTAGATCAACCACAGCCATTTCACCATAAGGAGGCTTAAGGCAAGGTAGAATAATCATAAACGGCATGACTTCGGCAGCAAAGGGCGTTCCCTTCTGAGGCCCCCCTATTCCGTAACCAGCTCCCAGTTCTTCTCGGTTATTGATCAAATCCTTCTCGCGCGGCACCATGGTGACCACAAACGGAAAATGCGTGTTCTGCACAACCATCAACTGGC
>CAZYHH010000371.1:0-2816 GCA_964647295.1 uncultured Pseudomonadales bacterium | reverse complement strand
AGTGCGTAGTTTTCGTCGTTGGCAACTATAAAAGTTACAGCGATTGTTTTACGAGAGTCACTACCCTCTCGGCATGCACCGCAAGTTTCGATACCCTCGTCGAAACCATGTCGCCCCCAGATAAGTTTAGCGATTACGGTTGTTGCTTGCTTCCTTTTGATGTTTAGTTGACCAGATGATATCACGGTTTAACATTCAGTAATTGTTTGGTAGGTGGAAGATCCAGTCTTGATCTTAAGTCGAATGGTATTCAGCTGGCTTCGAACATGGTGTTTGTGCTGGCTCTTTTGGCAGTGTGCTTATGGCAATGTCGCTAGTCCGGCACAGGATTTGTCTAAGGCAGAGGGCCTTGTCAGTCTAGGCGAGTGGAGTTTAGCTCGACGATATTTGGAACCCTCGATCTATTCCCCTTACATTACTAGACAACAGCGTTCAAGATTTTATTACGTTAGAGCTTATAGTTTTTTTGAAGAGCGTCTATATGTCTCTGCGAAAAAGGATTTCCAGCGCGCCTTGGAATTTGATAGCGCTAACCAGAATGCGCTTTATTACCTAGGAAGGATGCATTATCTGGGTAAGGGGGTTGTTGAGGACATGGAGCTTGGCGTTTCTTTTTTTCGGCAGGCGGCTGAGTTGGGTCATTGGGATGCGAGGTTTTATATTGGTTATGGCTACATTAATGGCCATGGAATTGAGAAAAATGAATCGGAAGGGTTTGATATTCTTGCCGCCCTCTCGAAAGAGGGTCATACGATCTCAATGTTGCATCTTGCGGGTTATTATAGAGAAAATAGTGAATCAATTGATTCAATGTCCTCTTCGTCCGTTGTTGATCTTTATCTTCGCGCATTATCTATGGGTTCTGCCGATGCCGCTCTTGCTTTGGGATTCATGTATAAGACCGGAGAACTGGTGACACAGAACGCGAGCTTGTCCTATGAGTACTTTACTCAAGCTGCGGCGCTAGGACACCATGAGGCTAATATTCACTTGGCCTATGCACATATGACGGGCAGTGGTGTAAATCAAAGTTACAGTTTGGCGAAAGTCTATTATCTCCAGGCCGCAGAGCATGATTTAGCAGGTGGGTTTTTAGGATTGGGTTACTTATATGAGTTTGGTCTAGGCTTACCGATTAATAAGGCGGCTGCACAATCATTGTATGAATTGGCGTCAAAGGGCTAAGAATCAAAATTGAAACTCGTTAAGGAATTAGAGACAGGCCTTTATGTCTAAGAACTGTAATCTCAAAGAAGCAGCCATGGTGGCATCGACGGCGCTATTCTGGTAAAAATACCCGGCTTTTACTGATGCCTGGACCGAAAGTTAACGAGATTAATAGCTTGAGTATTGAGAAAAGACGATCTGAAAGTGTGGAAAGTGCGATCGACGAACTTGTTCAGCAAGGTAAATCTTCGTTCAAGCCGGGAGATGTGGCGGAGCTTTTAAGACAAAGAAATGATCCAATTGGTATTTGGCAACTAAGATCAGAGTTCAGTTTGTTGGAGGAAAAGGGAGCGATTTCCTTTGATACGGATACAGCTGTATGGACGCGGAATCAGCGGTCGAATATTAAGAGCGTGATTTAACTTGAAGGCCTCTATAGATGTCTCAACTCTTCCACGAATCTCTAATCCGGGTTCAATGGTTATCTTAAAAAGCAAATGGTATCCAGAGTTTGTGGATAGCCTTTCTTCGACGTGTATAAACGTGCTCAATCAATGTGGTTATCAGGAGATTGAAGAACATATTTTGCCTGGCTCGCTTGAAATCCCTTTAGCGGCCAGAGATATTCTTAGCGAGGATACTTCGAATCGTGTCGATGCAATTATATGTTTCGGGGTTATTGTAAAAGGCGATACCTTGCACTTCGAATTAATTAGCCAGGAGGCGATGAGGGGATTGGGCATGGTGATGCATGAGTTTAGGCGGCCGATCATCGTAGAAATATTGCCGGTCTACGAACTCGATCAGGCCAAACAGCGATCGTCGAATGATGAGTTTAATAAGGGTATTGAGGCTGCTGTGGCAGCTATAGAAATGGTGGCATGGCGACGTCGTATAATGGCTCAATAAGCTGATTGTTTTAAAATCCTTTCTTTTTGGCGCGCCCAGTCCTGATCCTTTTTAGTTTGTCTTTTATCCTGCGACTGTTTGCCTCGTGCCAGGGCGATCTCTAATTTAATGCGATTGTTTTTCCAGTAGACATTGACGGGCACACAGGTATAGCCCTTTTGTTGAGTAGCTGAATGAATTTGGCTCAGTTCTCGCGTGTGGAGTAGGAGTTTTCGTCTGCGCTGAGGCTCGGTAATGACGTGGGTCGAAGCGCTATTAAGCGGGGATATGTTAGCGCCTTCAAGAAAAGCTTCTCCCTTATGTAAAACCACATAGCTCTCTCCAATTTGAATGCGACCATCTCTGATACTTTTAACTTCCCAGCCTAATAACGACAGGCCGGCTTCGAATCTCTCCTCAAGAAAATACTCGTGACGAGCTTTTCTGTTAGATGCGATTGCTGACGAATCGGTTTTTTTACCTTTTTTTGTTTTGCCCGACATTTTAGCGATGTGAAGTTTGCTGGTTTTAGATAATAGTCCTTTGCGGATATTACTGATAGATTAGGTTGGCTGTACAATAGGTCACCTAATCAGGAGAAACCAAAATGGCAAATGCTTTCTCTGGCAAGCGAGAAATGTGGTCTAACCGCTGGTTGTTTGTTTTGGCCGCCGCCGGGTCTGCGGTTGGTTTGGGTAACATCTGGAAATTTCCTTATATAGCTGGCGAAAATGGTGGCGCGGCCTTTGTCTTGATTTATC
>CAZYHH010000370.1:0-2819 GCA_964647295.1 uncultured Pseudomonadales bacterium | reverse complement strand
CTAAACAATTTTTAAAATCGATTAAGCGAACTGGTTTCGGAGACTATCTGTTTGATGCTTGGCGATTTAATGATCCAGGTGAGCTTGGTATGACGCCGAACGAACGAAATCTGAATCATGATTTCGTCCTAAATAGACCCCAATATCAAGGGGCCAGTATCTTGTTGGCACGAAACAATTTTGGTTGCGGATCCTCCAGAGAACATGCTGTGTGGTCTATCATGGAATTCGGATTTAAGGTGGTAATTGCCGAGAGTTTTGCTGACATATTTTACGGTAATTGCTTTAAGAATGGATTGCTCCCAGTGCAATTAGCGGCGGAAGTGATTGAAAAATTATTTGAACAATCGTCTGAGGGGTTTGAGCTGACAGTCAATCTATCTGATCAATTGGTTGTAGATGGCAAGGGAGAATCTTACCGCTTTCAGATTGATTCAGGCCTCAAGACCAAGTTGCTACAGGGGCAAGATGAGATCAGCCTGTCTTTAGACGAAAAAGCGAAGATAGAGGCGTTTGAAGTTCGGCATAAAAAAAGCCAGCCCTGGTTATTTGAAAGGAATAGTAATCTATGAGAAATCTAAAGGTGTTATTGCTTCCAGGAGATGGTATTGGACAAGAAGTAACTGCCTCCGCTGGCCGTATTCTGGAGAAAGTAGCTCGCATCGAAAACTGTGAGATCGATTTGCTACAAGGTTATATTGGGGGTGCGGCGATTGACGCTATGGGCGAACCTTTGCCTAAGCAGACCCTGGATTTAGCGAAAGAGTGCGATGCTGTCTTACTTGGAGGAGTGGGTGGTCCCAAATGGGATGATCTGCCCACAGAGAAGAAACCCGAAAAGGGGCTCCTGCGAATCAGACAGGAACTAGACTTGTTCGCCAATTTAAGGCCGGCTTTGTTGTTTCCTTCACTGGTATCAGCATCATCACTTAAACCAGATTTAGTGAAAAACCTCGATATCTTGATATTAAGAGAACTCACCGGTGGTATTTATTTTGGAGAACCCAGAGGTGTGGAACTGCGAAATAACGAAAGAGTCGGGTTCAATACCCTTGTCTATTCGGAGGGCGAAATAGACCGGATAGGTAGAGTTGCTTTTGAGTTAGCCCAAAAAAGAAGTCGCAAGCTTTGTTCCGTCGATAAGGCTAATGTTCTGGAAGTATCGCAGCTCTGGAGAGAGGTGCTAAATGATCTGGCCTCTGATTATCCTGATGTAGAGTTGTCGCATATGTATGTTGATAATGCGGCGATGCAGCTGGTCCGAGAACCTAAGCAGTTTGACGTGATTGTTACTGGAAATATGTTCGGAGACATATTGTCGGATGTGGCGGCTATGCTAACAGGTTCTTTGGGCATGTTGCCTTCGGCTTCAATTGCTTCGAATGGATTAGGGCTTTATGAACCTGTGCATGGGACAGCTCCAGATATAGCCGGACAAGACCGAGCTAATCCGCTAGCTACAATTTTGTCGGTTGCGATGATGTGTAAGTATTCTTTGGATTTGCCAGAGGCATCGGTTTCAATAGAGAAGGCTGTTTCGCAGGTGTTAGAAAGTGGATATCGAACAGGTGATATTCTTAGTGAGGCGGGGCAACAAGAGGTGGGCTGCATCGAGATGGGCGAGCTCGTTTTGGAGAGATTGTAAATGAGCAAGAATGAGTTCTCTGTTGCTATTTTAGGAGCCACTGGGGCGGTTGGAGAGGCTTTGATTGAGATATTGGAAGAGAGAAAATTTCCAGTGTCGGAACTTTATCTATTAGCTTCTGAGCGATCCGCTGGAAAACGTATCCAATTCAGAGGCAAGCACCTTAAAGTAGAAAATGTTGAAGATTTTGATTTTTCGGTTGCAGAGATTGGTTTTTTTTCTGCTGGTGGCAGCGTGTCAGAAAAGTACGCGCCACTTGCGGCTGATGCGGGTTGCGTGGTGATCGATAATACGTCCAAGTTTCGTTACGAAGAAAATATCCCACTGATTGTTCCTGAGGTGAATGCACATCGCATAGATGAATTTAAAAACCGAAATATCATTGCCAATCCAAATTGTTCAACAATCCAAATGATGCTTGCTCTGAAACCTATACACGATGAGGCTGGTATTTCCCGAGTCAATGTTGCTACATATCAAGCCGTATCTGGTGCCGGTGCTGGAGGGGTAAGAGAGTTGGCCGCTCAGACAGCGAACTTGCTAAATACCAAACCCATTGAATCGAAAGTCATGCCCGTACAAATTGCATTTAATGCGATACCTCAAATCGCTGAATTTATGGATAACGATTACACCTTAGAAGAAATGAAGATGGTATGGGAAACCCAAAAAATTCTTGAGAGTAATGAGATCCAGGTGAACCCTACATGCGTCCGAGTTCCCGTGTTCTACGGGCATTCTGAGGCGATCCATATTGAAACGGTTCAGACGATTTCAAAGGCAAAAGCCGAAGAATTACTGGAAGCCGCACCGGGTGTCCAGTTGTTTAGGGATAACGGGTATCCTACGGCCGTGACGGAGGCCGCGGGCCAGGATCCGGTTTATGTTGGTCGCGTCCGAGAAGATATATCCTGTGAAAATGGTCTCAATATGTGGGTTGTATCCGATAATGTCAGGAAGGGAGCCGCCCTAAACAGTATACAAATAGCAGAATTACTAAAGGATTCCTTATCCGCGGTCTAATGAAAGTCCAGCCTTTGAGATTGCTTTATCGAATCTCTTTTTTCTGCTGTCTGATTCTAGTTGGTTTAAGTGGCCAGGCCTTAGAGCTTGGTGAATTTGAGCTGCAATCTGCTGATGACAATGGTTTTCAAGGGCGGATACCGCTTTTGGA
>CAZYHH010000369.1:0-2833 GCA_964647295.1 uncultured Pseudomonadales bacterium | reverse complement strand
TGGATTCACCTTGGTATTGGTCGGATTTGGCTTGCTTATGGTTCTATCAGCTACCGCGGCATTTGACACTGATTATTTTTTGCGACATTTGGTTTCTGTTTTTGTTGGTTTCTTAGGACTGGCTTTGATTTGCGTGATACCTTTATCCTTTTTTAGTAAACATTATAAGTTATTTTTCCTTTTTGCCCTTGTATTGGCTGTGGCTACTCTTTTATTTGGCGACGAAATCAAAGGAGCTCAGAGATGGCTCAGGTTTGGCGGTTTATCTTTTCAGATATCTGAATGGGGTAAGTTTTTATTAGGGATCTATTTGTGTGGTTATCTAGCTAATCATCAAGAGGATATCGAACAAGATCCCAAATTATTTTTGTTCCCAATTTTGATGGTATCTGTATTCAGTGCTGCAATAGTTTTACAACCTGATCTTGGCTCAGCGGTTGTTCTTGTTCTTTCAACTTTTTGTTTGATCTTTGTTGCGGGGATGAGGCTACGGTATTTTCTATTCATTTTGATTTTTTTTTCCAGTGTTCTGTTTTTTTTAATAGTCCGTTCTCCTTATAGACTAGAAAGGGTGATAACTTTTTTCAATCCTTGGGACGATCCACTTGATTCAGGTTGGCAACTCACTCAAGCTTTGATCGCTTTCGGTCGAGGGGAGTGGCTCGGTGAAGGGCTAGGTAGCAGCGTCCAGAAACTCTTTTATCTCCCTGAGGCGCATAATGATTTTATATTGGCGGTGGTGGCTGAAGAACTCGGAATTATAGGTTGTTGGGTCATTCTTCTTTTTTTTGCGTTTTTTGTAATCAAGATTTTCAGCATTGCGAATCGATGCTTGGATGAAGGTCTAAGTTTTCCTGGACTCGCAAGTTACTTTATCGGCTGTTTGTTTTCCCTACAAATACTTGTCAATGTTGGTGTTACAACAGGTGTCTTGCCTACCAAGGGTTTAACATTGCCTTTTATTAGCTATGGGGGAAATAGTATTGTCGTCTCGTTGTTATTAGTTGGGATCGTTGTTCGTTCATTAAAAGAGTCGGCAGCCTATGACAAGAATTGAGCAGTATCGAGTGCCTGAAATGAAACGCATTAAAGCCATTCATTTTGTGGGTATTGGCGGTTCGGGCATGAGTGGAATTGCCGAGGTTCTTTCAAACCAAGGTTATAAAATTAGTGGGTCGGATGTGAAAGCGAGTGAGGTGACGCTGAGGCTCGTAGGACAGGGAGCATCGATACATTATAGACACGATGCGGGGTTTGTGAGTAACACTGATCTTGTCGTAGTCTCCAGTGCTATAGGGGATGATAATGTTGAGATAGCATCCGCAAGGGCTCGAGGAATACCGGTTATACAAAGAGCGGAGATGCTCGGTGAATTGATGAGGTATCGACATGGGATAGCCATCGCTGGTACTCATGGGAAAACCACGACAACGAGCATGATCGCTGAGATCTTTTGTTTAGCGGGCCTTTCACCTACTTTTGTCATCGGTGGCATATTGAAAAGTGCGGGTTCTGGTGCTGTCCTTGGTAGCGGAAAGCACATAGTTGTTGAAGCTGATGAAAGTGATGAATCTTTTTTGAAACTTAAACCACTTTCTTCTGTGATTACGAATATTGATCGTGATCATATGGGTACATATGATCACGATTTTCGTAGATTGAAGGATGGTTTTTTGCAGTTTGCTAATAATTTGCCTTTTTATGGAACGATAGCCGTATGTATAGATGACCCTAATGTGCGAGAAATCATGGCTAACATCTCAAGAAGAGTTTTAACTTATGGTTTTAATCGACATGCCAACTACAGGGCAGATAAGGTTAATATAAACAGCGACAATCGTTGGTCGTTCGAGGTGGAAAGAGGTAGTTCGTTTCGCCCATTACGTATAAATCTACCGATTCCAGGCTATCACAATATTAAAAATGCGTTAGCAGCAATTGCTATAGCAACGGATGAAGGGATTGAGGATTCAGTGATTGCCGAGGCGCTTTCACGATTTTCCGGTGTGGGTCGTCGATTTGAGGTTACAGCATCGATTCAAGTTTCAGGTAAAGAGTTAATCTTGGTAGATGATTATGGGCACCATCCGACTGAAGTGAATGCGGTTATTGAGACAGCTCGCAGAGTATGGCCTGATAAACGATTGGCGATGGTCTATCAACCACATCGATATAGTAGAACACGAGATCTTTTTGGTGAGTTCGTTAGAGTTCTTTCTCAGATAGATGATTTAATGCTTCTCCAAGTCTATGAAGCGGGGGAGGATCCTGTTGAGGGTGCTACTAGCGAGAGTTTGGCTTCGTCAATTAAGGAAAAGGGCAGATTGTGCCCGAAGGTCTTTTCAGGAACCGATGAAGCTATGGAAGGATTGAATGAACTCGTAAAAGATGCAGATGTTTTGATTGTGCAGGGTGCGGGTAGCGTCAGTACTATCTCTAATCGATTGAGATCAGCAATTGTTTAAAAATTTCTTGTACATTATTTTTCTTTTGCTAATTGTTGGTTGTGGAGTAGGCCTTAGATTTATCGGTAACTATCCGATAGAGAAGGTCTTTATAAAGGGTAATTTATCTTTACCGGAACGAAGCCTATTGCAGGAAAAAATTCGAAGAGATTTTGAGGCTAGCATTCTTGATGTTGATCTTTTCGATAAAATAAATACGATCGGTAAGCACTTTAATTGGGTATATTCGATCGAGGTTAGCAGAGACTGGCCTAACAGTCTGGTGTTGAAGGTAGAAAAGATCCTCCCGGTCGCAAAATGGAATAGCGGTAAGTATTTGAGTTCGCAAGCTAAAGTCATTGACTCCGTGTTGGATTATGATGAATTGC
>CAZYHH010000368.1:0-2843 GCA_964647295.1 uncultured Pseudomonadales bacterium | reverse complement strand
AATCCAAATGAGCTGATAGCGCTTCAATATCTTTAGGGTCATCTTCCTGATAGGTGCCCTCAATAAATTCCATATTGAAATTTGAAAATTCATTTTCGAATTTTTGATTCCACACCCCAGATGAAAGGATCACCATACCAGTGAGCGTGCACAGCACTAACGTATCGATAAAAGGTTCGAGTATTGACACCATCCCTTCCGAAACGGGCTCCTTGGTTTTTGCAGACGCATGGGCAATTGGAGCAGATCCCTGTCCAGCTTCGTTCGAAAATAAACCTCGATTCACACCTCGGTTAAACGCATAAGCGAAACTGGCTCCTAAGAAACCACCAGTCGCAGCGGAACCTGTAAACGCTTGTTCAAACACTGCAAAAAAAGAGGGAATCACATTCTCAAAATTATTGCCGACAACTAACAACGCCGCGATCGCATACAGGACACCCATAAAAGGGACGAGAGCCGCGGCTACTAGGGCGATTCTTTTGATTCCGCCAATGATCACTACCCCCATTAAGACCGCAAGAACCAAACCCGACACCCAATTAGGGATATCAAAAGAAGCCGCTAGCCCGCTAGCCAGACTGTTGGCTTGTGGCATGTTTCCAGACCCAAAAGAACTAATCACAGTGGCTACCGCAAATATGACGGCGAGCCACTTCAGATTCAGAGCATCTTCCATAAAGTTCATCGGGCCGCCGACCACCTCTCCGTTAGTATCTATCTTTCGGTACTTATGGCTAACTGACACCTCTACGAACTTTGTGGTCATACCAAAAAATGCGGTCGCCCACATCCAAAATAAGGCAGCAGGACCACCTAAATAGATCGCGAAAGCAACTCCTCCGATGTTGCCCGTGCCTACGGTTCCAGATAATGCGGTCGCCAACGCCTGGAAGTGAGTGGTATCCCCGGGATCATCTTCCTGACTGTGCTTGCCCCATAGGACCGACCACGCATGCCTAAAGAATCTAATCTGGGGAAACCCCAAATACAGGGTAAAGAAAAAGCCGACACCTAAAATAAGAAAGGGGAAGTAAACAGCCCCTCCGAGAATGCTATCCAGAAATACAATTATTTCCGTAAAAATCTGAATGTCACCAACTCCTAATTCGCGTTAATGAGGGCCTTTCTCATAACATAAAACAATTCATTTTGTTCCATCGTTCCTCTAACAAGCTCAGAATTAAGTCCTGTTGCATAAGCAGCCACATCTTCTCCAGCATGTGTTTCCATATACATGGGCCTGGTACTGAGTTGCTTGTAGTCCCTGCCTAATGTATCTACCTTGCTCAAATCAGGAATTTCTTTTTGATATCCCGGTCCGTTCGCATAACTCAGCGTAGTGTAGGCTTTACCTGTCGCATCTGGAACATCGTGGCCTCCGGCTCGCGCAAGACCTAAAATGGGATTACCTCTTGCTTGATATCCGCTGATCGTAAGTGTGTGGCTGTGGTCTGCTGTGACTATTATCAACGTCTCTTTTAGATCAACGAGGCTCGCCGCTTTAGCAACGGCACTGGATAATTCGACGGTATCTGTAAGGGCACGGTAGGCATTACCGAAATGGTGGCCATGGTCGATTCGCCCAGCTTCTACCAATAAGAAAAACCCTTTGTCGTTCTTATGATCTAGCATCTTAACGGCAAATTCGGTCATCTCTGATAAAGAGGGCTCGCCGCCGACATCAGATAATCGGTCTGCTTCAAATAGCATATGGGAAGGTTCGAATAATCCTAGAACTTGACCAGTACGATTAGTCTTTAAGCTCAGAAAGTCAGACGTTCTCCAAACATAAGACCTGCCTTGCCTTGCGTTCATCCATTCTTTAATTAGATTTCGCTCGTCAGTTCGTTTACCAGTTTTCTCTTTGTATTCAGGGTCTTGTTCACTTTCCGGGATGAAATTTGCTCTTCCGCCACCCAAAACCACATCAACACCGTCTCCATAAGAAAATTCGATAAGTTGTTTAGCAATATCTTTACAACCCTGTTGCTTGGCTTCTTCGGAAAGATCACCATCATCTTCCCAATTCCTTTCAGGGTAGTGAGCGTATGCACCGGCCGGTGTGGCATGGGTGATTCTAGCAGTGGAAACTACCCCACTCCGTAATCCGGCTTTTTCTGCCAATTCTAATATTGTCGGAAGCTGATGATCCAAGCTCGTTACACAGTCGCCACGATCTACTATTGCCGTAATTCCTGAGACGCCCGCTCGAGTTTTTTGGCCGGTCAAAATCGCACTTATTGTCCCAGCACTATCGGGGACTTGGGCATCGGTGTTGTAAGTTTTTATCAAAGCTAGATTTTCAAATTTATCAAAAGCCAAATCATTTTCTTCGCCGGACTTCCCTTGTTGCTGACCTTCGTAGATCCTGGCAGCAGTTACGGTGCTGACTCCCATGCCATCACCAAGGAACAGGATTACGTTATTAGCCAGCGTATTAGCTGATAAAACCAAAGTAAGAAGGAAAAAATACTTCACTTAACTCTCCTATTTAAGAACTTCAGGGCCTTCTTGTAGAAGCGACCTACGACTCTTTTTTAATACAATTTAAATGCCTAATGATTCCAAGATCACACCAAACAATTCATTTTGCTCCATAACACCTTTTATTAAGCGTGCTTTATGCCCAGTAGCGTAGGCGGGAACATCTTCCCCAGCATGCTTTGCCAGATCATCCTCAGAGCTAGCGGGATTCTGAGACTGAGCGCTCTTATTTTTTTCGAGGTGTCCAGTTTGAAATCTCGAGCCTCCTGCAAACGAAAATTCCGTATAGCTAAGGGAACCCAGCACCGGCATTCCCCGTGTTGGATATCCGCCAAATGCAAGAGCTGAGCTATGAT
>CAZYHH010000367.1:0-2864 GCA_964647295.1 uncultured Pseudomonadales bacterium | reverse complement strand
AATTTCGATAACTCTCTAACGAAAGACGTGAAGCCCTTACGGTAGGACGAATCCCTGAAAGAAATAAGGCTTCGGCCGCATATATGTTACCAACGCCAACAACAATCTTAGAGTCCATAATATAAGATTTTACGGGTTGTGACTTAGAACGTGATTTGCGGTGCATATACTCGCCACAAAATTCCTCAGATAACGGTTCAAGACCAAGATCTTTTAGGAGCCAGTGATTTTCTGGGTCCTTCTCTTGATAGTGCCAACTTCCGAATCTTCGTGGATCGTTGTATCGCAAGATTAAGTTATCGGAAATTATAATATCCAGATGATCATGCTTTTTTATGGATACATTAGCATCTACGATTCTTAGGCTCCCCGACATTCCTAAATGACCAATAAGTGATCCCGAATGTAAGTCAATCAACAAGTATTTCGCTCGCCGCCTTACATTCAAAATTTTCTGCCCACAAAGATAATCAGGGAGGGATACAGGCCATCGAAGGTCTGGATTACGAACAATTATTGCTTTAATACGTGAATTTTTTAACCAGGGCTCTATGCCTAATCGAGTAGTTTCCACCTCGGGAAGCTCTGGCAAGGTTTAGTGTTCGCCTAGCTAGTTGAGTTTAAGGATCGACCTACTTAATCTTGCCTTCAGTATAGAGAACATGTTTACGAGCAACGGGATCAAACTTTTTCATTTCCAATTTATCTGGGCTGTTTCGCTTGTTCTTTGTGGTCGTATAATAATGACCAGTACCCGCGCTCGATTCGAGCTTAATCAAGTCTCGCACAACACCTCTCCTAACTTAGATCTTTTGTCCAGCATCTCTTAAGTCCTTTAAGACCAAATCGATACCCTTCTTATCAACTATACGCATTCCCTTGGAAGAAACTCTTAATCGTACATAGCGCTTTTCGCTCTCTATCCAGAAACGATGATAATGCAAATTTGGCAAGAATCGCCGCCTGCGTTTGTTTTGCGCATGCGAGACATTATTTCCCGCCATCGGCCGCTTACCCGTGATCTGACATACTTGTGACACAATTAATTCCGCAAACACATGTGGGAGGGTTTTATACCAGAAGACCTATGTCCATTCAACGACCACCTAATAAAGAAGCCGCTTCATAATCAATCAGAAAAATTTTCGTGAGCTCCATTCAAATTAAGTGTACGCTTCGCAGCCGTTAGGAAAAGACGAATCATGAGGCCCTTCTATGTCAACTATTAAAGGCGCAAACATCTTATTGGGCATCAGTGGCGGCATCGCTGCATATAAATGCTCGCAAATAATTAGAAAACTCAAAGAACTGGAAGCCAATGTACAAGTAGTACTCTCAAATAGTGCACACAAATTTGTCACAAAAATAACTTTACAAGCGCTTTCTGGAAACCCTGTTAGGCAAAGCTTATGGGATACTCAGGCTGAGGCTTCCATGAGTCATATTGAATTAGCCAAATGGGCAGACTTGATCCTAATTGCGCCTGCAACTGCAAATTGCATTAGCAAACTATCTAATGGTCTGGCAGATGATTTACTTTCTACACTAGTTCTCGCTACTGAAGCACAAATATTGATCGCTCCGTCAATGAATCAGAACATGTTCTCTCATCCCGCGACTCAAGCCAATTTGAAACGCATCGAGAACTTAGACTATCGAATCATAGGTCCAGACTCTGGTTCACAAGCCTGTGGAGATGAAGGACCAGGAAGGATGACAGAACCAGAAGAAATCGTAGAAAGTATCATCAAGTTTTACGAGCCTATTCCACAACCAAAACC
Source organism: uncultured Pseudomonadales bacterium (assembly GCA_964647295.1). GTDB lineage: Bacteria > Pseudomonadota > Gammaproteobacteria > Pseudomonadales > Azotimanducaceae > UBA4421. Next base: position 1,083 of record CAZYHH010000367.1, on the reverse strand, counting down.
CCTTAAAGGGTTAAACATTATGGTGACAGCTGGCCCAACCCGGGAACGCCTAGACCCGGTACGATACATCACTAATGACAGCTCCGGAAAACAAGGATTGGCAATCGTACAAGCGGCAGTTGAAAAAGGAGCACATGTAACTCTTATAGCTGGGCCTAACGTAGGACCTACTGCCTCTGAGGTTCGGAGGATAGATATTGAATCGGCTTTAGAGATGAATGAAGCCGTTCAGAGTCAATTAAGTGGGGTCAGCCTATTTATCGGAGTAGCTGCAGTCGCAGACTTTAGACCAACCTCCTTCGTTGAAGAAAAAATTAAACGAGTGAATCTAGGCTCAAATCAAACAATAAAATTAAGCGAAAACCCAGATATCATTGCCAATGTGGCGAAGAGGAAAAGAGGGACAATAGTGGTTGGATTTGCAGCAGAAACATCAGATCCGATAGAAAATGCTCGTGAAAAAAGAATCCATAAAGGGATAGATGCGATAGTCGTAAACGACGTATCAAACAAAGCCATCGGATTTAATTCAAACGAAAATTCCTTCACTCTAATTCACCCAAAGGGAGAAACCACCTTCGCAAAAAAATCTAAGCGAGCGCTGGCAGATGAACTTCTTGAGAGCATAATAGAAATATTCGACCTAGCAGATCAAAAAGTATCAAAGATCGTCCGTAAAAATTAAAAAACTCCCTCATGAATAATAAAACCCTTTTGGATCAAGAAATGTTTCGCGAGTACGATATCAGGGGAATAACAGACAATAATCTTACTCCAGATATCGTATACGAAATCGGCAAAGCGTTTTCTACAAAAATGCGAAGCTCAGGCATTCAGCATGTTGTTACCGGCAGAGATGGACGACTCTCCAGCCCGGCGATTGAAAAAAGCCTTTCTAGCGGCTTACAAGACGGCGGGAGTGACGTAACCAGCATCGGAAGAGTAATGACACCAATGCTCTACTATGCGACAGAGAAATTGAAGACCGGGACTGGAATCATGGTAACCGGAAGTCACAACCCGCCCAATTACAATGGGCTAAAAATGATGATGGGCGGAAAAACGTTAAGTGGGAATTCCATT
>CAZYHH010000366.1:0-2866 GCA_964647295.1 uncultured Pseudomonadales bacterium | reverse complement strand
GGTTAGGCACATCTTTAAATAGAGCATCTAAAGTTCTTTGTTTAGCATCTTCACTTAATCTATCAGAAGGAGCTTCTAAAATTTTACGAATTGTCTGATCATATACTGCAATCTGAGTATTATTATCTCCAGTTGTATATTCTGTTGTTGGTTTAAACTTATCGTTACCGTTTGTATCGGTTACAACTTCTAGTCTACTAGAACCTATCAAAGCATTAAAAGCTGATGAAGGCTCATAGTTTTGGTCAGCTAATCCTTTACTTTCATATGTTGAATCCCAATCACCGACATCTACCACCGTATCAGCATCAAAGTTTTCATGAGCTGTAATAGCTATAGCAAATTGATTTGCAAATTCAGGGTCGTTAATAGCAACTTTAAACTTTTCAAGTTGTTCTGGGCTAGTAGCAAAAGGTGCGTACAAATCTACAGCAACACTTGGATCATCTCTAAATCTTAAAGATAGTGCTGTAACATCTTTAAAAAACCTTGTGCTAAATGCATCATTAGCTTCATCATTTAAAAAATCTTGGAAAACTGTAAAGTCTTGTTCATTGATTAGAATAGAAGGGTCTCTTTTTTGTGCTGCATAATCAGGACCAAATCTATCTACACCTATCTTTATCAGGCGGTCAGGATCAATATATTCAGGATCGCTTTGTCCTACAATACCTTGCATCTCATTAAAAGTTAGTTTAAGAGCCTCTGTTAAACCTTGATTGGCTTCTGAACCTGCTTCATCAATAAATCTTTTAGGGGATGCTTGTACATTAGCAATAGCTCTATCTACAATAGGAATCATTAGACCTTTTAAATCTAAACTTTCTAATACACGAGATAGTTTAGGATTAGCTAAATGCCTATCATCTATTTTACTAAATAAATTTATTTTGCCTTCTTCTTCTGCCTTTTTACCAAGTCTTCCAAATATAGATTTTATTCCACCTATCAAACTTGACTCGTCTCGATACTGTCTTTGGAGTAGTTTATAATTATCAGCCTCATAATCTGAAAGCTCAAATTCATCAAGCCCTACACCCTTTTGAAACAACTCTAACCTATCGTAATCTTTATCTTTAAAAATACCAGCTAATTCCGTTTCAAAGTTTTTATATCTTTCAACTCCATTAGTATCTTTTTGAAACATATGAGTTGCGATAGCTTTAATAGCTTCCTCTGTTACTCTGTTATACCTACCAGTATTTCTAAAACTATCCATATCAGGAAAAACAGCAGCTAATTGTGTGTCTACATATTTACCCATTTTAGCTTTCATATCATTACGATATACATTATCTTGCATTAATAATTCAGCTCTTTCTTCTGCAGTTTTATCAGGATGAAAGTTTTCTGGAATAGAAGGTATCAAACGAGATAGCACATTAATTTGCTGGGCTTGAGCTTTATTATCTCTAGCTTCCCAAGTCTTTGCGGTTTCTAGTTCTTCCATTCTTCTTTTATAAGCACCTTTAAATAAAGCCTGACCTGTAAGCATAAGTGCTAAAGCTTGTTGAATCCGGTCTTGTTTCTTAGCTCTTTTTCTCGCTGCTGCTGCTTGATCAGATTGTCTTTGCAATAAAGAACCTCCAAGCTCTTCAATGCTCATATTTTTATAGTTACTCATTATATCGCTAAAATTATCAGCCATATCTAAACTCCTGTTTTACCTAATAAACTTGCTTGTTTTTGCATTGCAGGTCTTTGTTTCTGTAAAATACTTTCTCGTACTTTACTTACATCTAAATCTTCTAGTTTCTGTTTAATTGCACCACCCACAGAAGCAGGATTAATATTTGTAACAACTGCGTCTTTAAATCTACCACCTTTTCCTATAAAGTTTTTGGTAGCTTCTATATCTGCTAAATTTCTATCAGCATTAAATTCATCATTAGATTCTGGTTCAGCTTCTCCGGGTCTATCTAATACTGGTCTAATACCTACCTTTTCTGCAATAGCTAATAACATATACATAGTAGGTTCTAGTAATTGTAACATCATATCAGGATTATATTTACCTTTTTGAAATCCTGTCATTAATAGCATTTGAGCTACATCATCAATAGGAGTTCCTTCAGCCATTAACTCTGTAACAGTTGCTAAATTCCTTTCTTCAAGTAAACCTAAAAATATTCTTTGGGTGGCTTCTTTAACAGAAGTCATTTCAGGGGGTTTCTCCCAAGGCATTGCCTCATCTTTAGAATTAGTTAAAGATTGTCCGGGAACAGCTCTCTCAAAGATATGTTCTTGTGCTCCTTGTGCTATTTGATCTTCCATCAAGTACTCCTATGTTGCCAGTCGTTCTATTAAGTCTTCATAACCTAATCCATAACCACCAATATCAAAACCAGAGATATTGAAATCATGTACATTCATAGATTCTAAGTATTGTTTATTTAAATCTTTACCTATATCAAATTTAGTAACATCTATAAAGTTCTGGGGTTGAGTTATACTATAAGAAGACTGTCTAGCAAGACTTTCAAGTCCTGCGTCTGTGAAATAGTCTGCCCTGTCTCTTTTAACTCTAGCGTTATAAGCAGCTATCTGAGCTTCGCCTTCCATTTGAGTCATACCATATGTACTTAAAGCTCCTACTTTTTTATAGACATCTGCTTCTTTACTTCCTTTTACGAAACTTGTTATCCCTTGTTCTGAATCGGTTCTTCCTTCCCAAACACTATAAGAGGTATCAGTTACCTTTGTTTGAGATTTTGAAGCAAGGTCTGCCATTCTTGTTTCAATATCAAAATCTCCAGAAGTCCAGCTATCAAGAGCTTTCTCATTTTTCCAAACTTGGTATTTTCCACCATCACCTGAACCAACAAGAATTTCTCCTGATTTTAATTTTGGAGTTTCCCCAGCTTTA
>CAZYHH010000365.1:0-2888 GCA_964647295.1 uncultured Pseudomonadales bacterium | reverse complement strand
TTGGGTCAGAACCCTAAGAGAACCAACCAGGGGCATTACTGAAGGCATTGTCACCGAAAAACATCCTGCCCCATTTAGGCTGCTGGGCGAGGAGCTGCTCTCGGTGATTCCCCCGTTCAACCTGAGACCATTAATCGGCAACACCAAAGAACTCCGATTTAATCTCATGGCCGCGGTAGCTATTAGTCTGCTGGCCTATTCGCTGATCATGTTAACCGGCAGCGTGGCACAGTGGGTCGCGACCGGTATAGGCGCGTACGTGACCATTTCCTGGACACAGTCTTTAAAAGTAAAAGACCCTGTTACCTATAGCATGATGTTTCATTCAAAGGCATTCCTTTACACCATGCTCGCATTTCCGACGACGGCCTTTGTCGGTTATGGCGCAGGATTCTGGGTGCCGCCCTACTTGCTTCGCGTGTACGACGTCTCTCCCGCAGAAATAGGCCTCTATATTGGGCTAGGCTCTGCGGCTGGCGGTTTCCTGGGGATCACGTTAGGGGGCGTCCTCGCAGACTATCTAAAATCCAAGTTTGGATGGGGTCGTCTGGTCGTCGGATATATCTCGATTCTTGGCACCATCCCTCTACTGTTTGCCTTGCTCTACAGTCAAAGCTTAGCGGCAGCCTTCTGGCTCAATTTTTTCGTCACGATACCCGCCGCCTGTGGGGGCGGAGTACCTCCCAGCACGGCCAGCGATCTGGTCATGCCCCGAATGAGAGCCGTGGCAGGCGCGTTCTATATTTTATTGAATACCTTTATTGGCTTGGCGCTGGGTCCTTATGTCATGGGCGAACTATCGGATTTCTTCCTTTCAACAGGGATGAGCGACTCAGAATCCCTAAGAATGGCCATTTCGGTATCGATGCTAACCTTTATTCCCGCCCTAGTGTTTTTATATCTTGCCCAAAGACATTTAGAGCACGATGAAAGCACCAGATTGGACCGTGCAAGAAGCCTAGGCGAAAAAGTGGACATCGAGACCATCTGATAATCACAACCGGAATAAAAAGCTCAAAAAACCCGGTAAAAAGGGAACCATGCAATTACTAGCTGGCCGAGACGGCTTACCACTTTTTACTTCAAAGAAGGTCTTCGTCAACTTTCTCTTGTTAGTGCTTTGTTCTCAGTTTGCCTTCTCTGTTCTCGCAATGAGAGGCGCCTTGCTGCCACAGATGCTGGACCTTTGGCAAATCTCAAAGACTCAATTTGGCCTGCTCATGTCGATCTACGGGGTCGTCCACAACATCTTTTACCTGGGTCTTTCGTGGGCCCAAGACAGATTCCCTTCGCGAGTGCTGATATCAGTAAACATGATCCTGGGGGGCCTCACCACTTTCTTCCTCGGCAAAACCACGGACTTCGCCACACTCTGTTTTCTATTCGTAATGCTCTCCTTGTGGTGCGAGGGCGCATTTTGGCCAGCCATTTTATCGGCCGTGCGAAAATCAACCTCGGATAGCAATCAAAGCAAGATATTTGGGCTTCTAGAGGGAGGGCGAGGAGGTGTAGAACTGTTTCAAAACACACTAGCAGTTGGGCTGTATACGGCCTTGGGTTATCAAGTACTCGGACTGGAGCTAGCTTTCATGGTCAACGCGGGAATCATGGTGGTTCTAGGGATCATTTCCTGGTTTAGGCTCCCGAAAGAGACGCTGCTTAAGTCAGGAGAAGACTCCCAAAAGGCTAACCAAGAGGTCCTCGCAGGAATGAATACCACCCTCAGATTACCCGAGGTCTGGCTCGCCGGCCTGGCTGGTTTTGCCGTATACATGGCTTACACATCGCTACCGTTTTTCCTCACCTATTTAGATGAACTTCATTCCCTGCCCGTCCTCGCGGTTTCGATCTTTGGTATCCTATCGACATCGGGCGGCCGAATCGCGATAGCCCTTCCCTCAGGATTTATTGCGGACAAATTTTTCGGTGGGGCTGCCGGGGGAATCCGGGCAGGCCTTTTATTGGTGATCATACTTTGCGGCGCCATGCTGGCGCTATCTCCCGACAGCAGTGCCTGGTTGGCGATGACAACCATGCTTGGATTAGCGTTCCTCTTCTTCTTTATGCGCGCGCTGTACTTTGCTCCCTTCGGCGAGATGGGTTTGCCTCCACGCTTCTCAGGCTCTGTAATCGCAGTGGCCGCTTTTGTTATTTATCTGCCCTCTGCATTCGCTTATCTATTGTGGGGACTGATACTCGACGACAACGAAGGGATTATCGGATACCAATATTTGTTCACGATACTGGCAATAGTCACGAGCTTCGGGGTCTTAGTCGCCCACTTGCTCAAAGGCCGACTGGATAGGGGTGCAGCCGAGAAAATCGCCGAAAAAATCAAACGGCTAGACGACAGTCTTCAACTGGAAGGAGCAGAAATCACATTAAGCGAGCAGGTCGACCAACAGCAAAGAACATAAGCCGCAAGATAAAACCTATGGCAAGTCTGCGTTGGTATTAAGGAGCAATTACTTTCCTTCCTGCAAAACCAAGATCTCTCTATCAACTATCGAGCAATAAGAGTTACCACCTCAAAATCCTCAACAGTAATACCGCATGTTGCTGCGATTTGTGCATAAGAGGAAGACCACTTTTCGTCGGCTGCTTGCCAGGCAAAAGCCTTCTCCATTGCCTCAGCTGAGTCATGCAAATCGACAGCCCCGATTTTTCCATCCGACCACACACCCGGCGACGACGAATATAAGATCGGACTATTTTTTCTCTCATACGCTATGACCTTTCTGATCTCTTCTACCGCCGTGTCTAGCGCATCACTGGGGCACTCGCCTCGGTAAGTAACGATCACCTGCCCCGGTTTTGCGACAGGCTGGATACCCTCGTGATGCGCCGCAATTAAACTAGGTACAAACAACGACATAAGCAAAAACACA
>CAZYHH010000364.1:0-2891 GCA_964647295.1 uncultured Pseudomonadales bacterium | reverse complement strand
ACGGGGTGGATGCTGTGTTAGGACTGCCGGTATCGTTCGGCATGGGCTATGCGCTGCGTAATGAAGCCGTACCTATGGGACCTAATCAGAATACGCTTTGGTGGGGTGGTGCTGGCGGATCGACGATTGTCGTGGATACCGATGCTCATCTGTGTTTTTCCTACGTCATGATCCAGATGGATAATCATATTGTGGGCGATCAGCGCGGTAACAGCTTGGGGTTTACCCTCTACGACGCGCTATAAGGCTATACGGATTCGATAGGGTCTTTTTCTATCCGGATACTCTGGATTACGATCAATGGTTCCACCAGGGTCTATCGGAAAAAGCCCTGATATCAATTTCAAAGGTCCAAGAAGACCGATGTTGCTGTGCCAGGTGATAGTATGTTTCCGCAATCTCGGTTGGCAAAATTAAGCCATCGTTCTCCATGCCTTTGGTTTCTCGCAGTTCCTGATATTTTTCGGGTCCGAGCATCTTACCCAATGTGTCAGGCGCATCGACCGCGCCGTCTACTAGGATATGTGCGACGTGGATTCCTTTGGATGAAAATTCTGCGTTTAGACTTTGGCATAACATTCGCCTGCCGCCCATGGCGGCCGCATGAGAGTGCTGGCCCGCGTTTCCTCGGACTGCTGCGGTGGCTGAAGTGACCAAAATGCTACCTTTGCCTCTCTCTTCCATATAAGGGCATACCGTCGATGCCGTTCGAAACAGTGCAAAACTGGCCATTCGCCAGCCCATCTCAAAGGCTTTGTAGGTGGTATTACTCAAGGATCGATCGCCGATTTGCGCGCCCAGATTAAAGATGACTGTATCGATCCCGCCGACTTCTCCTTCTATGTTGGCGATTCGCTCTTCAATAGTATTTTCGTCTACCGCATTGAGCAGATGTCCGGATGCGGATCCTCCTGCGTCTTCAATTTCTGAGACCATTCGGTTCAGGCCTTCTTCATCAGTTCGACGACACAAGACCGCGTGGTAGCCTTCAGACGCAAATTTTTTGGCAACATTTCCACCGATTCCGGCGCCGGCTCCAATAACAAGACAAACTGGTTTCATGAACTACAACTCCTTCGATTGTTGATTACAGACGAACTGTTTTATGCCTTTTAGTTTATGGCAATTTAGGAGGTTCGACCATGTTGATTGGATCTTAGGATAGAACTCGATGCTTTGGGCCGCTATCTCGCTATGCAAATGGATCGCTTTTCTTTCCATGCAATCGCAAGCCGCTCTCATCTTCAAAAAGCACGAGACCTTTGTTAACTAAATCATCAACGGCCTTGTTCCAACGTCGAATGCGACTGTCGAAGCCAGGATACAGTTCTGCTAATTGGGAAGGTGACAAAGCCTTGGTTTCTCCTGATAACCAATTCTGAGTGGCAAGATTATCGCCTCGTTCTCCTCGGTAGCTCGCGATAGGCGCTTCCAGTTCTGGAACTCGTATGCCGCCCTTCGCATTACCAAATCGATCCCGTTCAATAGGAGAATTAAGATCATTCGTCATGGAGATTCTTGGCATCGAGCTCGGCGGGCGCTTATCTCGGATCCAAGAGACCATTGACCTGATCGCAGCCGAACCGATATATCCCCAATTCACAGCATTTCGATCGGCGGGATCCTCGCCCAGAGTTACGCCGTCGCGTTGCATAATGTTGGCTAATGCTCTCGAACGTTCTGGGCTTTGATGTGACCCTCCTGCGACCTCCCAAAAGCGAAAGCTATTAGTGTCAGGTTGTCGAACCGGGTAGTTGTAACGGGCTTCGCATTCTGTGGCTAACACGAGGATCGGGACATTCAAGTCATCTCGAATCTGACACATGGCCGGAGACAGTTCTCTGCCTTTCGGGGTAAATAGATCCATTAATGGTAGTTCGTTGATCGGCGGACAGATGCCCCAATGGACCGTCAGATAGAAACCATCAAAGACCCTCGCGTGTCGGTGAGCCGCGTTAACATAGGAACCTAGCCGCATTGCCGATTGTGATCCGCCTGCAGCGATGAGGGTGTTCGGTTTCAGACCGCCCATCAGTTGTTGATCGCCGCTCTTAATTAGACGCCCTGCCTGGGTAAAGATGTCATAAGACCAGGCGTCACCAGGATGACTGAGTGCACCATAACGCTTAGGATCCCAGTCACGCAGGCCTGGATAGGTAACGATCGTCTCGCTGACCGCTCGACTGTCTTGGGGATTTCCATCGACGGCTACTTTTTGCGTCGTCACACCGATCCAGGCATATCCGCGAAAGAACTCAGCGCTTAGGGGCGCACCTATGTCAAATCCAGCCGTGACATTTTGCCAATTCACCACGGCAATCCCATTAAAGTCTTTGGCAGATTTGGGACGCACGACATACGCTCTAGTTACGTAACGAGCATTCTCACCAGCTACCGTATCCCAGTGACCATTTCTAGGGGTTGATCCGCCTGGACTGACTTGGTATGCACGAGCTACACCTTCGAGGATGTATTCCTCGATGAGATAGCCGTATTCAGCAACATCTACAACTTGACTGGCAAAGGGCCAATCGTGGCTGCCACCGGTTAAGGGTCCGCTTAGATTAGGGAGGGCTGTGGCCTTTCGCTGAGTCGACCACAAGTTGGGAATCATCGTCGCCGGCACCAAGGAAAGCAGTGTTTTGTTAAACGAACGTTTTGTTAATTTCATAAGCATTTTCCCATAGCTAAATTATGTGATCCTGTTTATTGGGTAAGTGGTGCGTAGTAGGGGACCCTTCTACTTTCGTCAAAATCTAGGATTGTTAATCTTTCCATTAGTCGTCTGTGTGGCCAGAAATCGCCACTGGCACAGTGAAGCACAGCTCGATTATCCCACATCGCAATTGAGCCGGGTTCCCACTTGATCCTGCACGTGTATTCTGGCCGAC
>CAZYHH010000363.1:0-2909 GCA_964647295.1 uncultured Pseudomonadales bacterium | reverse complement strand
GGCTCCTGCAACCACGAAGTTCCTCAGTGATTGCTTATTTGCACTAGCGAACAACGATTCCAAACAATCCATTGCCGCCACCGCACTTTTCGTCATGGCCATTCTTGCGGGCCATCGACTATCTCCAGAGGTCAGGTACTTATCCCAAGTATAGGCAATTAACGCGTCTTCCCAACGTGGTTTGCCTTCATCTTTAAAAACCAACGGTTGATTCGGAACCATCGACAGCTCGGCGACTATTGATCCCGTGCCCATCGCATAACGAACCAAAAGCTCGTTTGCCCGATCTGGCACTGTGTCAGAATTATCACCACCTCCAATCATCAGCATCGCGGTGTTGTGTTTGACCACAAAAGGCTCAACCACTTGAAGCAGGTGACGCCACTCAGTCCGATCCACGTCTCGATCAGTCAAATAATTTTGAGAGACCAACTCAACAAAATGACTGGTATATGTATCAGTTTCATCACTTCGAATTAAAGTACACCGATAGGCATCGTCAGCGTGATGAACATAGTCATCCAAATCATTCTGATTAAACTCCAATCTTGGTTCAGCGGATGAATAACCTACAAAAGCCAAGAGCACTAACATTAATATGATCGCAATCAATCGCATGGCACTACCCCTCTAACTCCCAAACTTCATGTACGTCAATTTCTTCTCGTTTCAGATTTAAGGTGAAATAGTCACCCTTCAACCAGGTCGGGTATTGGTTCGTTGTAAAACTGGAATCAGCTCGTCCTCCGTTACCACCCGCAATGACAAAACGAGCGTGCGTGTAGTCACCTAGATCTACAACAAGACGATATGCAGGCCCGTGAAAAACACGACAGGGGATCTCTCCGTCCTTTGATTTACCTGGGCCTCTCCCCATATGAACCGCCATTCCCAGCGTTGTCGGGCTGCCTCCTATTGGATCTGGTCCGACAGCTAACTTTTCGAACTCTACGTATTTACGCAACCGATGCCAAAAGGCAATCTGGTGCAAATCACCCCAACGCCATTTCGTCACATCTGAACCCATCGACTCCGTTAGTCTATCCATCACCAAAGACATCTCACCACAAATAATTTCATTGAGTTTGGATTCATGTTTTTTCCATGGAGATCGCGCGTCGTTGAAGGTCTTTATATCGAATCGATTCAAACCTGGTGCGGCTAAAGGCAAGAGGTTGACTAGTTCATCTTCCAGCACGGCATACAAATACTTACGCTGCCAGTAGCGGTCTAAGAAAGGGTAATAGACACATGAACCGATTGAATCCATGACGGCTCGGCAATCCCAATCTTCCAGCACCACCACTGCCTTTTGTACTTTTATATCTTCGCTGGATTTTAACACCGCAATTAAATCCGGCAGGACTTCTTTGGCTCTTAGATCAGTCAGGTCCAACTGCATCTTACAAAATTCATCAACAGTGAACTTAGATCCATCATCAAGTAATCCTTTGATCCGGTCAGCACGTGCGCTGTGAGTCGGAAAATTGTGGATACAAAACTCCCCGCGCTCCTCCATCGTGTCATTGTTAGCGGTCAGTGAATAACCTGACCGAGGGGTTTTTTCCACGGTTAGCTGTTGAGGAGTCGCCAATTCAAAATCATGACTTAATCCCCAACCAATTAAAGGAACGGAGCCTGTTACGCCCTTTCGAACGGGGAGCGTCGTCGCGATATATCGCTCCATATTGCTTTGCCTGTCGACACAAATAATGTTGTTAACTAATGGGCAAATACCATCCTCGAATAACAAGTCCCCAAACTCAGTAGCGGTTTTTGCTGTCGGCAGAAGCGCTAACGCACCGGCAGAAGTCGGTACATCTCTTAAGGACCAATATAAGCTGGTTTGATTTAACCCTAATTCGGCCTGGCTCATATCTAACTCTTGCATTAACGGCTCAAGCAAAACCCCATGACCGGTCGACTTGATTTCGATTACGCGATCTTTTTGATCCTTCACGCCGATGGTTTCTAGCCGCGTCTCCACCTTTTTCCAATCTTGACCGGACTTGTACTGGTCTTCCTTAACCTGCTCAATAAAAAGGTCGTAGCAGTCCACAAATCCGGTTGTGAGACCCCATGCAAGCTCCTTAGTAAAACCCATCATAAAATAGGGAACTCCGGGGAAAGCCGCCCCAAAGGTATCCCAATCGCCTGCGTGCAAGTGCACATAAAAAAAAGTATTAGGAATTGAGTGCGGCTGATGCGGGTCGGTCGCGAGCATCGGGTGACCTGATGCTGACAAATCGCCAGTGATTGCCCAATTATTACTTCCAGATAAATTAGGAACCTCTACCTCAGGATAGGCAAGTTCGATCATCTTAGGGTCTATTTTTGTTAATACATGGCGAAGTTCGTCGATCTGAATTTCGTCTTCTTCAGAAAAATGGAGCACATGATCTCGGAAAAAATCAACTCCATGAGTCGACATTAATCGACCTAAAACAAGCTTTTCTGTCCAGCTTTTGTGTTGGAACCACGAGGTAAATCGATATCTAGCCGCAATATCGCGCATAGTAAATCGGCGAGGTTCCGCACCAGCTACTCGAAATTCTGGAGGTACCTCGTCGAGCGAAGATACATAGGCATTCAGTCCCTCAAGATACGCGTTAGCGATCCAGTCACCAGGACTGGAAGGTATATCCGTTGAACCACCATGCACGTTAAATGCTCTTTGCATTGCATCTTGGCGAACGAATCGTTCACCTAACAAAGAGGCGGCCTCACCGTTTGCGTACGCACAACTTAAATGAATCTGCCACAATCGCTCGTATCCCGCGGCATAACCCATCCCCCTATACGAGTCGGCCACAGTATCTGCCCAAACGTGAGCAACACCCAGTTTGTCCCATACGATTTCGAACGGCGCGTCGGCACCAGCAACCTTACCTTTCAATTCAGCTCCCCTT
>CAZYHH010000362.1:0-2912 GCA_964647295.1 uncultured Pseudomonadales bacterium | reverse complement strand
ATGTTTTTTGGTGGAACACTTTGAGCTATTTCCCGTAGCGCTGGGTGCCCCATTATTAGTATGTCTTTGATGGCCATTATTTTACTTAGCGTGATCGAAGTGCAGAAACCCGTGCTCGGTTACTACGCCGTTGAGTTTGATATCTGTTTTTACTGTCGGTAGAGGTTGGCTGCTGAATTGATTTGAAAAAGCGATTCCTAAAAGGAACGGCCGTTTGCCCTTCTTATAATCCGATAGATACTTATCGTAATAACCCCCTCCCATTCCTAATCGGTTACCGTGATTGTCGTAGGACACTAGTGGCATCAAAAAACAGCCGATTTTATCTTTAGTGATCTCTTCAGAATTAGCTTTGGGCTGGAGGATATTGTATTCGCCGATCTCCAGTTCTGTCTCTGTTTGATAGGGGTGAAAGCTCATCTGCCCTTTGTCGGTAATTCGTGGTAGTAAAATCGCTGAACCTCTTTGAGTTGCGGATCTATGCCATGAGGTGATATTCGGTTCCCCATCCTGGGGGCTGTAGGAGGCAATAATACGCCATGCCTTTCTTAACGAGAGCAACTCGATTTCACCGATGATCTTACTCTCAAATTCTTCTCGGTCCGGTTGAGCTAGTGAACGACGAGATGATCTAAATTGTTTCCGTATGCAGGATTTATTGCGCATTTACCGAGTATTTGCTTATCAAAAGTGTTGTTCCCAAAGGTGCCGCTGCTGGTTTGCCCTGAACCGTTCTGGTTCAAGGCGGAGGCATGGTTAACGCCTAAGGCGACCCATCTAGTTGGGCATGCACACTGGAATTAACGACGAAACCTCCTTAGGTTTTTCTAACGGCTCAAGGACTTGACCACTGGCAAACACCCTAGGAACCCTGACAGTATAAACAGATCGCGATTTAAGCCAAGGAGATTGTGTATAGGTGAGGGAGATAGATAAGGTATGGGATTGCTAGAATTCTAGCTGGTTATGTTTGATCAGAGCAGCTTCTAAGGATTCGTTTAGAGTGTCGATTCGGTTTTCCAGATTTTCGTCTAAAAGACTTATTTTTTCGTGTGAAGTTAGCGATTCGCCAATGATATTGAGTGCGGCCATGACCGCGATTCTGTCAAGGCCAACCACCCTGCCTGAATCTCGGATTTCGGCCATTTTTTTATTGAGATACTTGGCAGATTGCTCGAGCGTGGCAACCTCATCTTCCTCACAACTAACTTGATACTTTTTTCCTAGTAACGAAACGGTTATTGTCTCTAGGTGATTAGACATGATACTTATCGCATTCCCTTTAGCCTGATTAGAATTTTTTCGAGTTTAGCTGTGGCGAGTTCATTTTTTTTGGATAGTTCGGCTCGCTCAATGGTCCATTTTTTCTGTTCAGATCGCAGTGCCTGATTTTCGCTGGAGAGCTTGTTGGCCAAAGCAAGCAAGTCCGAGATTCGGTTTTCTAACAGTTGAAAAGGTTCTTCATCGGTATTGATCATTAGTGTGACAGTGGCAATTTAACCTAGTGTGGTTCATAGTTTGCGCTGATTTTTCGAAGTTTTGTAGCCCCAATCAGGAAGAATATTGTCTGAAAGAGAAATATTAGCAAACCGTGCTTCTCCTGATATAGCTGTCTCAGAATTACATGGCATAGTTTGTGGCTTTTGTGTTAGCCAACCTTATGGCTATTCCTTTGAAGAGCTGGTTGAACTTTGCGGGCAGGAGCAAGTAGCGGAACCGGATATGCTAGAAGCGTTCGTTCAATCATCAGTGGACGAATTGCTAGATGAGAGTTTGGTCTTCTCTCCTCTGGTATCTGAGGAGTCCGAGTCATTGCAAGATCGTGTTGCCGGTCTTGCGGATTTTTGTTTGGGGTTCCTCAGTGGGTTTGGAGCTGGGATTGCGCTGACGAGAAGATCGATACCGGAGGAACTCGAAGAAATCCTAGAAGATTTCACGGCGATTAGCTCTTTGTCTGAACTAGAAAACGAAGAACGAGACGATGAAGCGTCTTATCTTGAGATCTACGAATATACCAAAGTAAGCGTATTGTTAGCCCATGGTATATTCATTGAAACAGAGCACTCGATGACTCTGGATCAGGATTAGTCACGCCGAGAAACTAACGATTAAGCGCTAATAGAATATCGACGTAAGGTCAAATTTGATTGAGAAAATTGGAGTATTGGGAGCGGGCTTTATTGGTGCCTCTTTAGCAGTCGGTCTTGCCAAGCTGGGGTTTAAGGTTACTGTTATTGAACAAAATGTTCCTCAACAGGGACCAGAATCTTTTGGGGTCGATATCAGAAGTATCGCGATTTCGCCAGCTTCGAAGGAATACCTGGAATCGCTAGAGATTTGGCCAGAAGCGTTTTCAGAACCTTATTATGCGCTGTCGGTCTGGGAAAAGTATGGTATTTCTAACTTGGAATTTAATTCGGCTGATTTAGGATTGCCGAATTTAGGGTGGATTGTTGAGGCGAGCAAATTCCAAGCCAGCATTTGGGAAAATTTAGATTCGTTTGGAGTTAACAAATTCTTGGGCGCACCCGTTAGTTTGGCTCCGAGTCCAGATGGAGTCGATGTGCGTTTTACTGATGGTTGCGAGTCTTTTGATTTGTTGATTGGTGCGGACGGAGCGAACTCTTTTGTTAGGCGAGCCCTCTCAATACCTGTTAAGCGAACTTCGACAGACCAATTCGCTTTGGCGACGATAGTCCGTTCTCAATTTGATCATGGCGGTATTGCATTACAAAAGTTTTTAGATAATGGACCGGTGGCGGCCTTGCCATCGGTCAAGAAAGATGTGCGCACAATTATTTGGTCGCAAAACGAGATCGAGGTAAACGAAAAAACTAAGTTGTCTGATTCGGAATTGTGCCGCCGGTTAGAAGAGGTGTTTGGTTCTAGAGTTGGCTGTGTTGAAGAAATTG
>CAZYHH010000361.1:0-2924 GCA_964647295.1 uncultured Pseudomonadales bacterium | reverse complement strand
TCTTATCTTCAGCAAATCTGTACTTAACAAACCAAAACAGAAATAGAATAAAAGTAAATAGAATAAACCAGGGTATGTCTTGAACTGGGTGAAACCCTTCTTCTGATAAAATAATGAAAACTGAAACCCACCACAGAAGGTAAATCGTTAAATAGATTGAATATAAATTTTTTAAGAAATTCTCAAACCTATTTTTTAACAAAAGCAAAGACTGCCAATCATATTCCACCGTTACGGAGTGCTTAGGAAAGGTGAACTAGACACTCCCCTTTGTTTCTCATCGATTAAGCCACTCCCACATCAACCAAAACATGAACCCATATATCAAAAACCACAGCATAAAATTACTATTTTTTATTGGATGATTTTTATCTTTACGCGTATTCATAATTCACCGTTCTGTTCTACTCCACAGTAATGGATTTATTTTAGTTTCATAATAGGTTAGATAAATTCATCGCATTCACCTATTTGTTGGCTGTTGCCTGCGTTCTTATTTTACAAAGCTTTGTGGCGCTTTTTAGGATTCGCTCCAAAGAATGAGCCCTGTCAGCTCCTGCCGCCGCGGCTTCGCAGTGCATCAAAGTATTCCTCCCATGACAGACCGCCGTCCCCATCAAGATCGACCCTGCTGAACGCCCTCTGGTAAGCACGCATGCGCTTGATCTGCTTCGACATGGCAAAGTCAATTTCAGCGTTGGCGTCAACGAAGACACGAAACTGGCCCCGCGTAATCACGTCGTCACCGTCTTCGTCGGCAGATTTAAAATTCTCGCGCACCTGCTGCAGTGTCCTCAGAAATTTCTCGCGCTCGGCATTAGGAGTGACTGATTCGGCCACCGCCTTCGAGGATTGGTCGTTCGCCCAACACAGACTGACGACTAACAACACAGTGGTTAGCGTGATAATTCGCATGACTTTTCTTTTTCATGAAACTCAACGGAAATTATACCGAATCGATCCTTTAGGCAAATCCAGCCAGATATACCATCACCCAAAAATGCGACTATAAGAGCCATCAAAAAAACATACTTGAGCGACGCAAATTTCTAAAGCTACTCGGAATATCCTCAACCGGTATAGGGGTCACATCAGCCATCGCCGCAAGTAAAGAATAGATCTAGGACGGCAGCGAACAGGCCAAGCAGGAGATCGACAGGCTAAAAGCCGCCTACGAGGAATTAGACGGGAGATCAAAGTTGATCCTGCGATTGATTCTCGCCCTCTCTGGTCTTGACTTGCTGTTAGCGATCTAGAATCACGGAGGCTCTAAAGATTCTCACCATACAGCCTAGATACCTTGTGCAGATCGTTGAGCAACTAGTTGCGAACTAGTAGAGTTCAGTAGTCGCAAAAAAAAAACGACGACATCAAAATAACAACAAGGGACTAACACCAATGAATTCTATGAAAAACATATCTCGATTATTACTTAAGGTGATATTGCTTAGCGGGCTCTTTGCTGGACAATCCGCAATCGCTGACGACCACACTGCAGCCGGTTCAGAGCAGAGAAACGCGATGTGGGTACATCAATGTACTCTCAACGAAGGGAAATCCTTAAGCGACGTTGACAAGGCACTTGCCGGTTGGCGTAAATGGAAAGAAGACGTGGACTGGAATGGCTATACCTTCCAGCTCACGCCCGCTTATTTCAATCTTCCAGGAGACCTGGATCTCATCTGGATCAATAACGCTTCTTTTGAGCATTATGGTGAAACGATGACTAACTGGAACGACTCGGGCGTCGCGGCTCAACGTGCGATTGATAAAGTGGTCAGTTGTAAGGTAGAGCTTTATTCCAGTTGGGTGAAGTATTTTCCGGAAATGGCAGCTACGGGAACAGGGGGCGGGCCAAAAATAGTTGATGTTGAAACTTGTACACCTATAGCGCCTGTCAGTGCTCTGATTGAGAAACACTCAGTTTATGTGGATATGATGAGAGCCCGTAATTCGAGGGTGGTATGGACGATGTTCGCGCCTATTTCAGGAGTTTCATCGGTCAATATGATGGGTAATCCAGCAGGAACGATAGGACACATGGAATGGTATCCTAGTATGGAAGTGTACGCGGCAAACCATGGGCGTCGTGTGAACAACGCCGAATCGCGCCAGGATTTGCAGGAATATTATAGTGAATACGCGAATTGTGAATCGAAGGTGTCTTTCAACGTCGAGATGCTTCATTCGCCTCAGCAGTAGGAAAAGAACTTAGCAACTTGAAGCCAGATAAGAGCGTGTTAACACTCTTATCTGGCACTTAGTAATCTTCGCTTTGTATTACTAAGACGGACAACACTCTGAGTGAAACCCAAAGAGTGCCTCACCAAAAATTACTGTCCCTGAATTATTCTGTGGGACTTGTGCAAATGCCAGGTATGACAATTGTAAGGCGGCGTCTGGTTAGTAGTGGCAGCCCTGGCAGCAATCTTCACCCGGCCAACCACACTGAGACGGGGTAATCTCTTCATAACAATCTTTCTTACCTTCGCAAACAAGCCAGAACGTGGGTTGTGGGGTTTCATTGTTAAATTGATTTTTAGTTATGGTGTTCCCCTCTTCATCAAAATAAGCCTCTGATTTTGGGTTGCTACTATTGAAATCTACTAAGAAATATAGTTTTTAGGTTATTACTCCCACTCAATAGTCGACATGACTCAAACCCCAATGTTTATAAGGGTTTGCAGGGGGTAAATTCATACTATGTAGTAAGTATGTAGTTACTAGGGTTAAAACTTCCCCTCTGTTATTTACTTTTTTGTAGTCATATCAATATTTTACCACTTCCCCTACTACATACTGTGTAGTCCTTCATTAAATCAGCAATCTACTTCAACCAAAGGTTGTCATCTTCAAATACTCTTCTATATTTTTTTCAATCCATTCAAGAGTTTCAGTTTTACTTCCCTCCCATTCCGAACGCC
>CAZYHH010000360.1:0-2942 GCA_964647295.1 uncultured Pseudomonadales bacterium | reverse complement strand
CTTGGCTTGGTCGATTTCTAGAAAAAGCAAGAACCGTCAGGTAGAACAAATCTTGAAACACATTAGTAATTTATGAGTGATTCCCTTGAGACAGCGACCACAGAAAATGCCCGCATTGAATCCCTGGATGTGCTCAGAGGCTTCGCGCTGCTGGGTATTCTCTTACTTAACGTACAGGGCTTTGGATTGGTCGAAGCCGCTTTTTTGGAACCAGGAATATACATCAAGCCCTATCAGGGGATTGATTTTGTGGTTTGGGCGTTCATTGATGCCACCAGTGAAGGCGTCATGCGGACACTGTTCTCGATCTTATTTGGGGCGGGGGTCGTACTGTTTGTTACGGGAGCACGAGCTAAAAGCGGCTGGTTACATTATCGAAGGACCTTTTGGTTGCTCATGTTTGGGTTGTTGGATATCTATATTTTGCTTTGGTACGGCGATATTTTGGTGACCTATGCATTGGGCGCCGCGATCCTTTGGTTGATACGGGATTGGACGCCCAAACGACTTGTTATTCTGGCTGTTGTGCTGGTCTCATTGGGTACTCTGCAGGCCATTGCTTTTAAGAGCGGTCTTGAAATGAGTCGTGACGCGGTTCACGAACTGAACGAGGCGAAATCGGCGGGGATTGAATCCAATCCAGGGGTTAAAGAGCTTGCTCAGGCATGGATAGAATTTGAGGGGGATTCTCTTTCAGATAAGGTTGCTAATAAGAATGAGATGCTGGTTAGAGGAGATAGTTACTACAGTGCTTTCGAGTTTAATCTTGATAAAGCTAACGATGCAGTTTTCTTTACTGCGCCATTCATTCTGTTGTTGGATGCCCTAATGATGATGGTCGTGGGTATGGCGCTCTATAAACTCGGCGTTCTAGAAGGGAAGCGCGAATTAACATTCTACACAAGGATGATGTGGATCGGATTTTCATTGGGTCTTGTGATTAACGCTTATGAGGTTTGGGCATGCGTGAAATCGGAAATGGATGTGCTGGTTACCGGTCCTATCTTCAGACCGACCTATCATCTCGGTCGATTGTGTATGGCTTTCGGTTATCTGGGCCTGATTTTGTGGATGATCAAGCTGAATTGGATTGAGTCGTTTCGAGCTAGACTAGCCGGCGTCGGAAGGATGGCCCTGACCAATTACCTCATGCATTCGCTGTTCGGTCTGCTGATCTTTTCAGGAGCGGGGCTGGGCCTGATCGGCGCGCTTTCATTTGCCGAGCTGTATCTCGTTGTTTTGCTTATTTGGGTTTTTCAGCTGGTCCTGAGCCCATGGTGGCTCAAACGCTTTTACTTTGGTCCGGTCGAGTGGCTGTGGCGATCTCTAACTTATCTAAAGTTGCCGAAAATGCGTCGCTAGCTGGATATGTGTCTCGAAGAGGTCACTCTCCGAGGGATTTAACGAGGCTTAATCTTTAGACCTGTCACTTCAGTCTCGATCGCGCTATGGTCCTAGAGAGGATCTTGAGGAGGAGGCGATAATGGAATCGGTAAAAAGACCTTTTATTACGAGTATTTTGATTGCGCTGCTGGGATTACCCATGGCGTTGATGGGAGGGCAGTTGCTGGTGGCTGGAGGGAGTCCCTACTTTCTGATCGCCGGTGCTCTGATGCTTTCCTCTGGTTACTATCTCTACCAGAGTAAGCCGCTAGGCTTCAATATATACGCGGTACTTGTTCTGGTGACACTGGCCTGGGCGGTGTACGAGGCCGGCAACTCATTTTGGCTGGTAGGCTCGCGCATCTGGGTTGTCGGGTTTATTGCCTTATGGTTGTGCACCCCACTAGTTCGTCGCACGTTATGGCCCTATAACACGCCCAACCTGTTTAGCCTCCGCATGGTACAAATCTGTGCGCTTGCCACGCTTTCGGTGGTCATTGCGATGGTGGCTTCGTTATTTGATAGTCCCGCAGAGATCAAAGAGATGGCCCGAGGTGATGCCAGAGAATCAGCTAATTGGGATTCCTATGGCGGGAGCAACGCCGGTACACGATATGTGACTTATGATCAAATTCACCTGGATAACGTCGACTCACTGGAACGTAGATGGGAATTTGACACGGGTCGTGCGGGACGCTTTAGCGGAACCCCGCTGCAGATAGATGACGGTCTGTATCTGTGTACAGCCCAGAACGTGGTGATTTCACTGGACGCCGACACTGGCGAAGAGCGATGGCGGATGGACCCGGAAAATGAGGTCAGGCCAGATAGTATCTTCGGTAACTGCCGGGGCGTCACTTATTATGAGGTACCCGAGGCTGAACCCTCGGCAATGTGTTCGGAGCGTATTTATACGGCGACTACCGACGCCAGGTTGATCGCGATGGACAAAGATACGGGACTACTCTGTAACGATTTTGGCGAAAAAGGACAAGTGTCTCTGCTCGCCGGTATGGGCGAGGTTAAGCCTCTCTATTATGCTGTCACCTCTCCCGCGATCATCGTGTCTGGTGTGTTGGTGGTTGGTGGCCTGGTACTCGACAACCAGGAGACAGAAGCACCCTCAGGCGTGGTCCGCGGATACAATCCCATCACGGGGGAACTGGACTGGGCCTGGGACGTGGGCAAAGAAAACGTGGAAGGATTGCCACCACTCTCAAGTGGCGAACTTTACACACGGGGCACACCTAATGTCTGGAGTTTGATGTCGGGAGACGACGAGTTGGGTCTCGTTTACGTGCCGACAGGCAACGCGACCCCAGATTATTTTGGTGGTCATCGAAGCCCGGTGATGGATAAGTATGCGAGCTCGGTGGTCGCGATCGATGCTGAGACCGGCAAGACTCGCTGGCACTTCCAGACTGCTCACCACGATATTTGGGATTACGACATCGCTTCGCAACCGACGCTGATCGACCTGACCTTGGACGGTGTTGATAGAAAGGCCATGGTGGTCCCAACCAAGCGCGCCGAGCTGTTTGTTCTGGATAGGCAGACCG
>CAZYHH010000359.1:0-2948 GCA_964647295.1 uncultured Pseudomonadales bacterium | reverse complement strand
AGTATGGCTGCTTTGTTTGAGAATGTCTGATGCCTTTTCTCCGATCATGATTGCTGCTGCATTTGTATTACCGGAAACCACATAGGGCATAACCGATGCATCCGCAACGCTCAATCCCGATACACCTTTAACAAAGAGATTTTCATCTACCACTTTACCGATACTGCAGGTGCTGGTTGGATGGTAGACCGTACTAGCATCTCCGCGTATATATTCCATTAGCGCTTCGTCTGAAGAAGTGTCGAGATCGGCGTCTGGAGAGATCCTGCCAGTCAAATGATCTTGTAAAGGCTCAGCCGAGAAAATATCGAGCAACACACGTACCCCTTTTATGATGGTCTGCCGATCAAGTTCTGCACTCAGGTAATTTGCATGGATTTCTGGGGCATCGTTCGCTTCAGCCGTTCTAATATGGATAGACCCCCTTGATTCTGGACGGCTTTGATTCACGACCGCCGTCATCGCAGGGATTTTCAACGGTTCGATTTTTCCTTCATAGTTGTAGAGCGTAGCTCCAGATGAAAAATGAATTTGAATATCAGGCGCTTCTAATCCTTCTCTGGTATACCAAAACCCTCCAACTGGTGCAGATCCAGTGGTTAGCGGCCCTCTGCGACCCAGAAACCACTTCATGACAGTCGGTATCAGCCGCAGCCCCTGAACTTCTCGGTTGATAGACTGTTTCGGGAGTGTGCCGTAGACCACCTTTGTTAAGAGGTGATCTTGTAGATGTTCGCCGACATCAGAGTTACTGTGCACCAGTGGAATGCCTAGTGTATGTAGTCTCTCTCCGTCGCCTATACCTGATAGTTCTAGGAGTTGCGGAGAGTTGATAGATCCCCCGGACAGTACAATATGTTGTGCCTGAACAAATTCGGTTGATCCTCCCCGTCTGATCTGGATGGCGTTAGCTTTTTTCCCTTCGAATAGTATTTTTTCGGCTTTCGCTTTAGAGATGATGGTTAGGTTCTTGCGTTTTTTTGCTGGGCTAAGGTAGGCAGTGGAAGCACTCCATCTGCGACCGTTATGTTGAGTGTACTGATAATACCCAGCACCTGCCTGGACCTTCCCGTTAAAGTCGACATTACGAGGTATACCAATTGACTCCATAGCATCTAGATAAACGTCATGGACTGTCCTTTTGTCCCGAACATCTTCGACAAATAAAGGCCCGTTTTTTCCATGCATATCATCATGGTGAGTTTGTTGTTTTTCCGATTTTTTATAATAGGGAAGGACCTCTTCCCAGGACCAACCTGTCGCGCCTGCCTGCTCCCAAGCTGCGAAATCGATGGGAACACCTCTGATGTATATCATTCCGTTGATTGCGCTCGATCCACCCATGACCTTGCCTCTTGGCCAAAATATTTTCCTTTCGTTCAATTCAATTTCGGGTGCCGTATGATATCCCCAGTCCACACGCGGATTGTTGAAATTGCTAGCCCACCCTGCTGGAATGTGAATGAAAGGCGACCAGTCGCTGCCGCCAGCTTCGATTAGACAAACAGAGTTGTTTGGGTGTTCAGAAAGTCGGTTTGCTAGCACGCAGCCAGCTGATCCTGCTCCTACAATAACATAGTCAAATTTCTGCACGCGGTTCTTCCTGATTTGATAATCGATAGGATGCCGGTAATTCAGATCAATAGACAATATTGACATCTCAAAAACGTCATAGCTTGTACTAACCTTTGACGGATGTGTTATTTTGGAGAAGCGATTTAGATCGAGTTTTGAAACAGGGGGACGCATGGGAAGAAGCATTCGTGGAAAGGCGGCTGTCGTTGGGGTGGGTGAAACGGAGTATTTTAAGAGAGGACAATCGCCCGATTCGGAGTTTGTTTTAGCGTTAAAAGCGATTATGACTGCTTGCGAGAATGCGGGAATATCTCCGCAGGAAGTCGATGGCTTTGCGTCGTTCAGTAATGATCGAAACGATCCTTCTAAATTAGCTGCTGCGCTGGGTTGTAAAGAACTCACTTTCTCGAATATGCAGTGGGGCGGTGGCGGTGGCGGTGGGTCTGCTGCGATAGCAAATGCGTGTGCCGCGATTCATGGTGGTTTAGCCGACGTTGTCGTTGTCTACAGGGCACTTGCGCAGGGTCAATTTGGTCGCTTCGGACAGGGCTCAAGAAGCAATTTCGTTTCCGGAGATATGGCTTACGTGTTGCCTTATGGCTTGATGTCGCCAGCGCAAATGTTTGCCATGAAAGTGGTTAGATTTATGCATGATCATCAAGTAGAGCAGGATGCATTGCGTGCTATATCTATGGCGTCTTACCATCATGCTCAGAATAATTCACGGGCTGTGATGTTTGGACGGCCGCTCACAGAGGACCAGTATGATAATTCGCGGTGGATAGTCGAACCATTCCATCTTTTTGATTGTTGTCAGGAGAATGATGGGGCTGCTGCGATGATTATTGTTTCCGCTGACAGGGCTAAAGAATTGCGAGAGCATCCGGCTTATGTGATGAGTGCTATGGGCGGATCACATCATCGAGCGGGTGCAGGGGTACATAATACGCCCGACTATGCGACGTCTACGTTTAAAACAATCACGCCTCGTCTATATGAGATGGCGGGTATAGGGCCCAAAGATGTAGATGTTTTACAGAGCTACGAAAATTTTACGGGTGGGGTGCTCATGAGTATCGTCGAGCACGGATTTTGTGAACCAGAAGAATGTAATGAGTTTTTTGTGAACGATCGGTTACTGGCACCTGATGGGGATCTCCCTCTGAATACCAGTGGTGGTAATCTCGCTGAGTGTTATATGCATGGGCTTGGGTTGAATATTGAGGCGGTACGCCAAATTTGGGGAGAGTCTACGAACCAGATTACCGATGCGAACGTATCTATGGTCGTGTCTGGGCCGATGGTGACACCCGTCAGTAATTCGATATTTTGCAGTGAGGTCGTGCTATGAACAGTTATTATCTAAATGAAGG
>CAZYHH010000358.1:0-2976 GCA_964647295.1 uncultured Pseudomonadales bacterium | reverse complement strand
GAACAGTATCAGAAGGGTCGTTCGGGATCGTGTGACACAAGTTTCTAGAATCTTGAACATAAAAAGTCTCGAGTGGACTAGCTTTTAGAGTCAGGGCTTGTGTTGTTTTTTCTTGCGATTTCGGACTGGTTCTCTAATGCAGAAGCATCCGCAACTGGGTCAACTCGCTCTCCTCGGATCACCAGTTCCTGTCCCACGGTAATGATGGTGACCTCATTGGGTAGGCCTGTGACCCATGCGCCTTGTTCGTGTTCTGATAAGATTTCAATGTGGTAAAATTCGACCATGTTGCGTGTGTTTATTGTTCTTATTCCTATCTGACCTAAATCGTCTAGGGTAAAGATCGCAGGCGAGACACTGTGAGCTAGCACTTCCTCAGTCGGAATCCGTATTTCTGCTGTTAATCCGGATCTAAGTAGACCATTTTTGTTGTCTAATTCCGATTCGATTGCGTAAGTCCTGGTATTTTTATCACTTTGCTTGCCGATAAAGGTAAGAGTACCAGTGACCTTCGCTCCGTTACTTAATATACCTGTCACAGACTCTCCAAGTTGAAGTTGTAAGACCATCTTTTCAGAGACTTGACCGACTAACAGCATTGGGTCGAGATCGACCAGTGTGGCACAAGTATTTCCGGGACTCGCATAATCACCAACCTCAAGCCCGATATTCTCGATCACGCCTTCAAATGGCGCGGTGACTTCGGTTTTCGCGAGCGCGATTTTGCGTCTTTCTAGCATCGCGTTAGCCGATGCTAACTGTGTTTTCTTTTCCGCTATGGTCGACTCCGAATTAAAACCCTGGCGTTTGAGTTTTAGAGCGCCTTGATAATCTATCTTTGCCTTGTTTAGCGCCTGCATGGCTTCATCGATTGCCACAGCTCTGTCTTCGACGGCTATTTTGCACATCGTTTGCCCTGCTGTAACGGTCGAGCCTCGCTCTACCAATCGCTCTATAACCCGTCCATTGGTTTCCGCTTTCACGTTGACGGTGCGTTTGTTTTCTGTTTTCCCACGCACGACGGCAAAACGTGTTTGCTGTGTGGCTGTAAGATGTTGGACTCGCACTTTAGTGGGGGGGGCCTCAAATTCAACTTGAGAGGCGATTGTGTTTTGTTCCGCCAGCGATGCGGTATATTCCATTTCCGGTTCGTTCAATACTCCAGACATCAGCCAGACTAGTATGCCTTTAGCAATAATCGCTGAGGTGAGAAATGTTTTTTTCATCTTTTAGCTTGGTAGACCTTATGTAACTGCTTGCGGGTTTCCACTAATAAAGTACGATCATTTTTTTTGGTGTTGAAAGAAGGTTTCTGAATTTACATTATGTAATAGATCGATAACACTTCCAATTAATCCGTATTTGTGTATCAATCTTAGGGTTTATTTTGGAACTTCTTAGATTACAAATAAATTCGCGAATCCGAATGTGAATGAGGGCGTTATATTAACGCCCAGTCACTTGAGATACAGTAAATTTAATTGAATAAGCTTATATATTGATCGGTACTGTTTTTTTACGCATTTGTGCTCTCTCGTGCGGCCACCCTTTCAAACCAGGCGTGAATTTGAGTAAGGCCTGTGTCATAGGGTTGCCCGACAGATTGGCCAAACTTTAGAAAGCAAAAAAGTAGGACGTCAGCTAAGCAGATCTTTGCTCCTGAGATAAACTCTCCATTGGTCATAAGTCCGTTTAACCAGACCAGACGACTCTTGGTGATTTCCTTAAGGCCGTCGGCTGCCTCAGGAATAGTAATCATTCGATCTTTGAATATAGGCAAGCCCTCGGAGTATCTGAAACCGTTAGCAAGTGGTTCGCAAATATTTAAGTCAACTCTTCGTGTCCACATTCTGGTCACGGCCCGCTCTTCAGCAGTAGTTCCGATTAGAGAGTCGCCGCCCCCCACCTCATCGATGTATTCACAAATTGCGGTTATCTCAGCGATGAAAGTGCCATCGTCTGTTTGAAGGCAAGGCAGCTGTCCGCCAGGGTTTTTTGAAAGGTAATCTTCTTGGCGATTTGCGCCGCCCATTAAGTCTATTTCTTCTAGCTGGAGGGCTACATTTTTTTCTGCCGCGAACATCCTGACGACATGCGGATTTGGGCCTACAGAGTTTAGTAATTTCATTTTCTATTCCCGATGTTGATTGCTTTGTGATTTAGTTTACCACTGACCGATATTTCCCATACTTTGCCATGGTTCCTGAGGTGCTAATGCTTTTTCTGACTGCAAAAGCTCCACTGACACACCATCTGGGGATCTTACAAAGGCCATGTACCCGTCGCGTGGTGGGCGATTTATCGTCACTCCTTGTTCATGGAGTCGATCGCAGGTCTCATAGATGTTGTCCACTTGATAGGCAAGATGTCCAAAGTTTCGACCGCCATCAAGTTCTTCAGCATCCCAGTTGTAGGTTAACTCCACTTGAGCTGTCTCGTCCCCTGGGGCGGCTAAAAAAATGAGTGTAAATCTTCCCTGCTCACTCTCGTGGCGTCGCAATTCAATCAAGCCAAGGGCATCGCAGTAGAATTTTAGAGACTGATCGACATCGGTAATCCGGACCATAGTATGCAGATATTTCATTAACTCCCACTCCATAGGATTAATCATTGAGCAAGGTTAAAGAAATCAGCGGTTGAAATAAACAGATGATCAATTTCGAAAAGTGCTTAATTCATATGAAACACCTGCGCATTAGTACTTGTTCCAATTGTTGGATCTAGAGTAAAAATCCCATCGTTACCTAAACCAGCCTATCGCTGAGTTCGAGTAGCGTCCGTGAATATGTATTAGACCCAGCTATCCATGGAACAAGTACTATTGCGCAGTTTTGGAGGAATAATTTTATGTGCAAAAACCCCAAAAGCATTTGATTAAAAATGGAAGAATTATGTAGTTAAACCCTAGCCAGATAGGATGATGTAGCGCCATAGCTTTTTACTAGAAGATACTTTGGGATGATTTTGTTCGAGGGT
>CAZYHH010000357.1:0-2979 GCA_964647295.1 uncultured Pseudomonadales bacterium | reverse complement strand
TCAGGAAGAGTGGGTCGAGCATGTCAGTGAAGTCGCCGATACGACGCTTTACCCGAAGGCAAATTCCTGGTACGTAGGAGCAAATGTGCCTGGGAAAACTCGAGTTTTTATGCCTTATGTGGGCGGACTCGACCTTTACAAAGAGAAGTGTGCGGAGGTTTCGGATAATAATTACGAAGGTTTCGCTCTCTCAAATTAATTTAGGGTGTCTGGGTTAGGATTGTTCGTTTTCCTGGCCTAGAACATTTTGGTTGCCGTCGCCCCCTTGTTGGTTCATTCGGGTAAGATAGTTTATCGGATCCTGGTAATCGCAACCGCCCAGTCCCAGAGCGCTGCGGTGATAGCCTAGATCCGCTTGTAACACGTCTGGCATTTCCTCGATTCTTTTTCTCGGCACGGACAAGTACTGATTGAACTGGGTCCTCAGCCACCCTCGGGTGTAGTTTAAGGTTAGCGTTCTTCGGGCTACCTTGGACCGGTTTCCGCCACCTCTATGGAAGGTCGCTCCATCCCATATCAACATGGACCCTGCTTTCATTTCCTGTTGTTCGATCTCGGTTTCTTGTGGCGATCGAGCCTCGTCCCAAAGGCAGCTATTAGGGATTAGCCCTGTTGCACCGTTCTCTGTTGTGAAATCGTCCAACGCGATGGCCACTGTGATTACCAGTGGCATGTGAGGCCTGGGTATCCAAGCATAGAAGCCATCGTCTCGATGCAGACCCTGGGGCGAGCAACCCGGGTCGGGCGCCATCGCGACGGCCCCCGCATTTAAAATAAAGTCGTGTCCGAGCAACCCTGACATGATCGCCCTGAGTCGAGGGTTGGTGGCGACCGGGTCCACGCAGGAGGTTTTGGCGAGTACGTTTTGAATATGAACGGTTTGCTTACCCTCGTGTTGACTGGTATTGGTTTTCTCGAACAATTTTGCCGTCTGCTGAAAAAAAGGATCCATCTCCACGCGTAAGGTTTGAAGTTGTGTTTCCGTAAGAAAGTTGGGGACTATGGCAAATCCTTCTTGATGTACTTTTTTTATGATGGGCAGTAGCTCTTCGATGTCGGCCTGTTCCATCAATGTCGTGAACGCCCTCCCACCGTGCGCTTTGGCTTGTGGCGAAATACCGATCGGTTCGATGCCCTCCGAGGCGAGTTCAAGTTCAAGCATTCGGTGTTTAAATTCTTCGTCACGTTCTCTTAGTCGAAGTGTGGTCACATCGTTTGGAGATTGCCGTTTGAGTTGTGCGATCTGTTTTCGGAGTGCTTCTATTTCGAGTTCTTGATTTTCCATAGTCAGGTCCTTTGGCTTACTAGAGTTTTAACGCCGTAAAGCCTCTAAATCAAATGCTCTGGAGATTTCTATAATTAAGCTTCTTGCTGTATTCCCCTAATCTGTGCTGAAGTTTCGAGCACAAGTAATAGGAGCAACAGCATGTCCTTTCAAGAATTAGGTTCTATGGGCGAATTTGTGGCCGCCATCGCGACCGTCGCGACGCTGATTTATCTGGCCTTGCAGATCAAAATGAACAATAGATTGGCAATATCGAATATCGAAAATCAGCTTAATTCGAGGGAGTGCGAGCGGCGACTCGCGATTGCCTTGGATAACGAGTTTTCGGGATTTTTGGCGAAAGATTGGGGAAAAGAGCGGTTCACTCCTACCGAACGTACGCAGGCGGCACAATATATAACGATGTTGGTGATCGATGTGCGGGAGACCTTTTTGCAGAACAAGCTGGGTTTTGTTTCTCGCGAATTACTGGAAAATCGAATGATACGACTCAATATGGGGATTATGCGCAGCGAGGTGGCTAAGTCGGTCTGGGCGACCTATAAGATGATGGTTGAAGATGATTTTGCGGCGTATTTTGAAGCAAGAATTTTTCCGGAAGGTGTGGAAATAGGCATGGAAGAATCACATCCGCAATATAAAAAAGCCCAAGATTCATGAGCAGTAGAAAAGTACGTTAGGAGTATAAGGATGAATTTGAGTCTCGGGACTACTCTTCCCCAGAGAGAGTTTGAAAACGACATTTCGGCAATCAGTGAATTTAGTCTAGGAGCCGAAGCGCTGGGCTTGTCATATTTGAGGGTGCCTGATCAGGTGATTACTCCAAAACGTGGCGGTTTTCATGAGCCT
The DNA here is from genome assembly GCA_964647295.1 of uncultured Pseudomonadales bacterium. Classification (GTDB taxonomy): domain Bacteria; phylum Pseudomonadota; class Gammaproteobacteria; order Pseudomonadales; family Azotimanducaceae; genus UBA4421. The sequence goes on along the minus strand of CAZYHH010000357.1, from coordinate 845 downwards.
CTGGTGCTGTTGTCTTATCTGTCGGCAATTACAAGTCGGTTGGAGTTGGTGCCTTCCGTGCTGGTGGCGCCTTCAAGGCAAACGGCGTTGCTGGCCAAGCAGGTGGCCGATTTGGATTCGCTTAGTGAGGGACGAATTCGATTGGGCCTGGGCCTTGGAGGGAATGCCCAGGAGTATGAGGCCATGGGCACAAAGATGGTTAGACGGGGCCGGAGGTTGGAAGAGCAAATTCAACTATTGCGCAGTCTTTGGGATGGCCAGTCAGTTCACTTATCTGAGGGAGTAGAGACATTTGATCAGGTCAGTATTTCGCCAGTGCCAAAAGGTAGATCGGTACCCATTTGGCTGGGTTTGAGTGTTGTGCCTCCTGTTCGAGCGCTAGAACGGGTCGGCGAGATGGCCGACGGGTGGTTTGCGATGTGTGATCGTCAATCCTTTGGCTCCTTCCATGAGATTGTCCGGCAATCTGCGATGTCTTGTGGGCGCAACCCCGACGAGGTTGGCGTTGAATGTGAAATATCAATCGTGGAGTTTTCGTCTGATAAGTTAGTGGGCGAGTTGAAGCGTTGGATAGAACTTGGCGTTTCCCACGTCAGTCTTTCTACTTTAGGGTTTAAGGGAACCAGTACGGATCACCTTGATTTGTTGGCAGATGCGGCATCCTTGTTAAGCGAAAGCTTTAGACCATCATGAGCTTGTTCACTTAAAGAGTCTCTATATAAAGAGGGCTTACGAAGGGCCAGTCATCGGTGATCCAGTCTTTTAGGGTGTCCGCTATGTGTTCGGCCAGACCAGTGTTGCGCTCCGAATCGCGGACCCAATGAGAGACCGAGACATCACAATTT
>CAZYHH010000356.1:0-2996 GCA_964647295.1 uncultured Pseudomonadales bacterium | reverse complement strand
CCCAAAGGCGCCCCCACAAAAATCCTGACTATTTGTTGTAATTATTTTCGCAAGAAAAGAGGTCTTACTTACTTCGTGAATTCCGGATAGGCAGCAACACCGATATCTACAATGTCGACCCCCTCTCGTTCTTCGCTTTCACTAACGCGGATTCCCATCATCATTTTGATAACAGACCAAACGACCATGCTGACAACGAAAATCCAGGCAAAAATCACAGCTATTCCCATAATCTGAGCCCCTATAGTCGCGTCCGGATTGGTAAGGCAAACAGCGAGCAATCCCCAAATCCCCACGGTACCGTGAACTGAAATAGCGCCAACCGGATCGTCAATCCTTAACTTATCCAGCGCAATTATAGAGAAAACAACAATTACACCGCCGATAACACCAATTAGGAGTGCCATAGCAGGAGAAGGCGTTAGAGGCTCCGCGGTAATCGCCACCAAGCCCGCCAATGCGCCATTCAACGCCATGGTCAAATCGCTTTTTTTGAACATTAGCTTAGCCGTAACTAAAGCGGCCATCAGCCCAGCTGCCGCCGCCGTATTTGTATTTACAAATATTAACGCAACCGCATTCGCCTCTTCGATATTGCTAACCACAAGCTCAGATCCACCATTAAAACCAAACCAGCCAAACCACAAAATAAAAACACCCAGCGTAGCAAGCGGCATGTTCGCGCCCACAATCGGATTGATTGCACCATCCCTACCGTATTTGCCCATCCTTGGGCCTAACAAGATAACGCCAGCGAAAGCCGCCGCCGCCCCACACATGTGCACAACACCAGACCCGGCAAAATCGAGGAAACCCGCCTGATCAAGCGCACCGCCACCCCACTTCCAAAATCCTTGAACAGGGTAGATAAATCCGGTCATCACAACGGCGAACGCTAAAAACGCAAACAGCTTCATCCGCTCAGCTACCGCCCCTGAGATGATAGACATTGCGGTCGCAACGAAGACAACTTGAAAAAAGAAATCCGATGCGCCAGAGTAATATATATCACCATTCGAGGCTAAAACGTCTTCAACCGAATGGTCAGTCATCCACAACGCCGTCCCAAAACCAGGTATCCATCCAGATCCATCAGAGTACATGATGCTGTAACCGCATATGAGATACATCAGAGAAGCTATCGAAAAAAGAGAAACATTTTTCGTTAATATCTCTGACGTGTTTTTCGAGCGCACTAACCCAGACTCCAACATCGCAAAACCGGGTGCCATGAACATGACGAGCGCACCGCACAACAAGAAGTACAGCGTATCAACCGAATAACTTAACTGTGTAACTGCTTCCATTATTATTAACCTTTTTAGTCAGCTCTAGACCGCTTCCGACCCGGTCTCCCCAGTTCTAATTCGAACCACTTCATCTAAGGTAGTGACAAATATTTTCCCATCTCCCACCTTCCCGGTATTAGCCGCTTTGCTAACTGCTTCTATCACCTGCTCCAGTAGACCATCATCCACGGCCACTTCAATTTTGATCTTAGGTAAAAAGTCGACAACATATTCCGCACCACGATATAGTTCCGTGTGGCCCTTCTGACGACCAAAGCCTTTTACTTCGATCACGGTCATGCCTTGAACACCGACTTCCGATAAAGCCTCACGCACATCATCCAACTTAAACGGCTTGATAATACAAGTTACTAATTTCATTCTTCAGCTCCAATAATTGTTGAGATTGAATCGAGAGAATCTGCGTATTTAAGAACAATTACAAACCATTTGTTTGCCAGATATTCTCGATAACGAGTGACGCTCTTTCCAAATCTCTTTAGTAATTGACCGGAGAATTAGAGAACTTCTACGCTCCCTTTTTTGATAACTCCCCTGCCTACCCCTCCTAAACTAGAAACTCTTTCCGATTGAAAAAATCAGAGCAGTATCTTCATTAGCATTACCGTCAGAATCTACCTCTTGGCTAAGCTCTTCACTACCGAAGATTAAAGCAGCACCTAGATCTATTTCAGCAACTGTAGTGCCGTAACCAATTTCATAGTATTCGCCATCCGCCTCATCACCATGAAACCCAAGAGTCACGTAAAAACCGTTATCGAAATTAGCCGAGAGAGCCGTAAAGTCATAGTCGGATTCCGCCCCAAAACAACCACAGGTCCCTTTGGAATACTCAAGCCCAAAGATCCCATAGCCAAGATTCAGATTGCCTTCATTATATTCATCGTCAAAGGTATCACCCGTATACTGATAGGTTGTATAGCCTAAACTCGCCGTAAATCCTGCTTCCGTTTCAATGCCATAACCAAGATAGATATCAACTTCAATACCATCTCCAACGTCAGCACCCCAGGCACCCAAATAAAAACCATTTTCTTCATAGTCAATTCCAGCGCTAGCTGACGAACTTTTTTGTAGAATCCCACGGAAATAATATTCTGAAACGTATCCCAAGTTGTACGAAATTTCCGCCGTCGCCACCTTGGCAACGCCCAATCCCCCAAACGCAACGAAAAGTACCGTTAGCAATCTAGTTAAATTTTTCATTTTATTCTCCAATTATGTGTTGCAACATCAAAACATCAAAGTCGCATGACAATATATGATGCAAACCTCGGGCCAACTTTTTATAACCCCGGAAAGCCGCATAGACGCGTTCTAAGTGAAAAAAGACTAACTAATAATGGTTCACAAATAGTGCGCTTGCACCAAAATGAGTCATTGCCTATTAGATTAGCTTTACTTGTTGATAACTAATGTACAATTGACATAGAACCCAATGAAAAAAGCTTTGACCCATTATGGAACCAATAGAAAAATTACTTAATTTTCTTAAAGATAAAATTCCAGAAGTCGACCAAGAACTAGAAGAGCCCATAAGGAAACTCTTCAGTAAATTCGAATTGGTACCCAAACACGAATACGAAGCACACATGGACATATTAAGTAGCCTAGAAAACCAAGTCAGCGAGCTCGAAGACCGAGTTAAAGCTCTTGAGGCTTCCTCGAAACCCTAAAATCTACTTG
>CAZYHH010000355.1:0-3007 GCA_964647295.1 uncultured Pseudomonadales bacterium | reverse complement strand
ACTTCATTTGTTTTGAGGGCTTGGCGTTCCGCGAGAATCTCTTTGTCGAATTCGTCGAGTGTGGTTTGTAGTTTTCCTTTTTCTTTTTGATCCTGTGAGCCTTGTTGCTCGTTATTATTCGTTGACTCAGATTGGTTGGCTTCTTGAGGTTGTTCGTTGCTGGTTTCCCATTCTTTGCTCGCAGTACTATTAGGTTTGGTTTTCTCCCAGCTCAACTCTTTGCTGTCATTCTCTTCTTGGGATGCTGTTTCACCAGCTAGAGGGTCAAAGACGCCCTGGCCATCAGATGCATTGCTGTCCTCGTTCCCGTCAGATGACTGTGACGAAGGACTGGGGCTGTCCTTAGAGGCCGAGGAGGGCATGTTGCTGCCTGGAGAAGGTCTGCTCGAAGACGAGGGCGGTTTGGGCAAACTTGACCCGGAGGATGAAGATGGGAGGCTGGGCCCACCGGAAGAAGGCATGCCGCTACTTGAAGAAGAGCCGCTAGGAAGGCTCACTGGGGAGGGTAAGCCAGGGGGTGGCGTAATCGGTGCGCAGCCAGTAAATAATATCATCGGCAAGAAAATTGCTAGCAGGCGACTTGCATATTTTGGATTGGCGCTCAGGTGTATTTGAGATTTTTTCATGCCAACTCCTCGTTAAAAGATAAGGTTAATCTCCGCATAATATGCTGAGTTAGGGCCAGTCGTACTATAACCTATGATAAGGACGGCAGTAGCGACTTCAACCCTGCGTTATTGGTTAGGGCTGGTGGCAGACATAGAAGGGAAGTAGTCAAATTCGTAGGTGTATTGGTGAGGATGATTTTTTATGGGTAGCCCTTCAAAAAAAGCGGGCCGAAATACGGCTTCTCGTAGGCTTCTCCTTATCTGAAATTCCATTAGCTTGGGGGGCTCCGCACTCACCGTTTGCATCTTCGCGATTCGCCCGTTAGTTTTGACAAGGAATTTCAGTTCTACGAATCCCTTTTGTGGGCTGAGCCTTTTAGCTATGGGTGGTACCGTAGGTGGTCTCGGTTTGGGCAGATAGACAAGGGAAGGCTCACCAAATATTTGAGAGGGGTCGTCGCCCCTGATTTCCATGTCTTCATAGATTGACACATATAGGGTGTTAGCGTCTTTTTGTCGATCCCACATAAGATGCCAATCTGCGAGTTTCATGGTGGCCTCTTGGATTAGTTCCGTGTCTTGGGGCTGCTGCGCTGTCGCAATAGCAATTGAATACTGCAGGGCTCGCTCGCCTTCGGGAAAATTGTTTACGCTCAGGTGCTGCTGAAATAGGTCTGCATCATCCAATCCCGGGATCAGGCCTATCGATTTAGTATCAAATCCGTCAGACACATAAAAAGGCGGAAAGCGTTCCATCAAATAGGAGTGAGCGATGCCATAATGCAAGGGAATAGCTTGAAGTTCGTCTCCTTTTCCATTCGTAATCAAAATTTGTAAAGCCTTTCTATAAAAAACCCGACTGGCAAGGTAACCGTGGATTTTGTCATAAAACTCCGCGAGCCTGATGAGACCGGGTACTCGCTTTATGTCGTTTTCTCGAAAAGAGCGCACAAGGATCTCGTAGGCGTATTCTTCTCGCTTTTGAGCGCCTTCAAGGTTGCCCAGAGCTGCATGGCTGTCTGCTTCTTTGTAGACAATATGGAGTTGATCAGGGTCGAAGAGCCCATAATTGACCCTCTGGACGAAAATCGCTCGGTCATATAGAAGCAACGCTTCTGTTATCTCTCCCATAGCGACTTTAGTGTCCCCCAGCAAGGTTAAGGGTTTTACCAGGCTAGGGTGAGTGAGATGGTGTTCGTTCTCGATGCTTTGGACACGATCATCTAGGAAAATTTCTGCTTCGGCGGCCTCATTAAGCCGTATTTGACGTTCTATAAAGGAATATTCGTCTTCGGTAGTGAGCGCATCTTCTGCACTCGACAGGCCAGACAGTGCCATGAATAGGCAGACCAGCAGGAGGAGTAACTGGTTTGGATGTAATGAAGTTGCGCGGCAGAGGCTTTGTGTTAAGTGGTAGACAGCGTTCGGTTCCATGATTTAGGTGGTTAGGTTGGGTTATCGGTGGATTGGTGTCAAGTCAGCCAGAGTGATGGCCTCGTGGATTAGTTGTGATCTCGTGCTTTGCGTGTGAAAATTATTTGGCCTTATTAACTAGCGATGCCCTTGAAATCGGATATAGAACTCGACGCAACGGGACTCATGTGCCCAGAGCCATTAATGTTGGTGCGAAACCAGATTCGTGAAATGGAAGTGGAACAGGTGCTCCACATTGTAGCTACCGATCCAACGACTAAACGAGATCTCGATCAATTTTGTCGGTTTATGAATCATGAAATGCTAGGGTCCAGTTCTTCTGCGGAGGCCCTAGAGTTTTGGATAAAAAAGGGTGGCTAAACCTTGTTAGAGTTAAATCATTACTTCGCCTATGGGTCAAATATGAACCCTTTAAGAGTAGCCGACCGGGGTTTGAGAATATCGGAAACGGTTGGAGCGGTCTTGGGTGGTTATAGGTTGGTCTTTAACAAGAGAAGCAAAGGGTCACCGACGACGGGTCATGCGAACATTGAGTATGCGCCTGCGTGCAAAGTGGAGGGGGTCTTGTATGAGTTGGACTCTTGCGAAGAGATATTAAAGATGGACCCCTTTGAGAATGCGCCGGTGAATTACGGTAGAGAGCTGGTGAGCCTGAAGACTAACGGTGGAATTCGGTGGGCCTGGACCTATTTTGCCAATCCAGCTTTAAAGGAGGATGGATTGCTTCCGGAAAGAGAGTATTTAGACCATTTACTTGCAGGAAAGCCATATATATCAATTGATTATTATGATTATCTAGAAAACATAAAGGTGATCTAGGTTTGAATTCAGCTCATATCGAACGTTGTTTTAATGCGTGCTTTTCTGAGGAGTATCAGATACTGATGGCGGGAGGTGGGAAGGAGCCGATCTATATTCCAGGTACCCCAACCACTAAGGCGCGACTGGTTTATCGTGAAGACTAT
>CAZYHH010000354.1:0-3030 GCA_964647295.1 uncultured Pseudomonadales bacterium | reverse complement strand
ATATACATTCGAACCGGATCTGTGGTTCGACCAACTTCAGTTTCAACGGCAGCAAGTGCAGCCGCTGCCTCTTCCGCCGCTAACTCATCAGCTGTATTTTCCTCACTTGAAAGAAGCTCATCTGTATCAGGCGCAATCTCGTAGACGCTGATACCCATATCATTGATCATGCGTATGATATCTTCTATTTGTTCTGGATCAGATATCTCGTCAGGTAAGTGATCGTTAACTTCCGCGTAAGTAAGAAAACCCTGCTCTTTCCCCTTCGCAATGAGTTCCTTTAGACGAGACTGCTGCTGTTCCACAGCGATTTGATTAGCCATATTTGTAACCCAAAACCTTAAGTATTTGCGAGTGCCCTACCACAAACTAAATGACTAAAAACAAGACTCGAGTCAAATATGTTTGCCAGAAAATATACTAGTGAACCCAGTATTATATTACTCAGCAACTAACTTAACCAGTCTAATAACATTCTAACGATTATTAATTCCTTTCCTTTAAAGACACAAACTCTTTTAGGTCCGAGATTGACGACATTTGATTAAGATTTTCCAGCATTTTTTGCTTATCTTGCTTTTTGATCTTCATCAACAGCCGATCTAAGCCTTCCTGAAATTCCACCTCAATTGTAGCCGCATCTATTTCCAAAGATTTTCGTGCCAGATCGATGAGGTATTGGTAATTTGGCTCGTCCATCAAACGAACCAAAAGCTCCTCGCTATCAATACTCGGAGCGGATTGTAACTCTCTAATTATTTTACCTATGAGATCAGTTCTTTCTACTAAACAAAGATAATCCTCTTTGCTTTCAAGCTTAAGGTCTGTCCAGAGATCCGGAAATTTAAGCACATAACGACACAGCTTTATTTCGAGCTTGGACACCTTAGAAGCAACTTGATGAGGCTGAACGTGCTTTTGCTGACTCCTCGAATCACTTCTTAATCCTGCAATATTACTGACTTTTTGCTGAAAGAGGTCTCTCAAAATACCTCCTTTCATTTTTTCCACGTAAGGCTGGCACAGACCAAAAAACTTTGCCTTATCATCCAAAGAGTCTAAATCCAACCCATCAGAAAGCTTATGAACTAGGTAATCCAATCCCGGCGTCGAATTCTGTAACAAACGCTCAAAGTCCTCTAGTCCGAGCTTCTGAACGAGCGTATCTGGATCTTCGCCTTCTGGTAAGAATACTAGCTTCACTTGCTTTTGATCAGTAAGAGCTGGAACCGCTCTTTCCAGAGCCTTCCATCCTGCTTGCCTTCCGGCCGAATCACCATCAAAGCAAAGAACTATCTCGTTTGTGTGCCTAAACAATTTTTGAAAATGTATTTCATTTGTTGCTGTCCCCAGAGTAGCCACAACATTGGCTATACCACTTTGTACCAACGACAAGACATCCATATAACCTTCTACTACTACAATATTCTCAAGCCGACTCGGGGACTTACGTGCCTCATAAAGGCCATAAAGTTCTTCCCCTTTCTTAAAGGCTTCAGTTTCCGGTGAATTGAGGTACTTAGGCCCTCCGTCAGAGGACATCAATCTACCACCAAATCCAATTATTTGACCTCGTGTATTTCTAATCGGGAACATGATTCGATCCCTAAATCGATCGTAGCTCTTTCCCTTATCTCCCTGGCTTACCAAACCGGCATCGAGCAATGACTTTTTCGTTACTCCATTTAAATTAGATTCTAAAACTTGCCAGCCCGCCGGAGCGTAACCCAACTGGAAATCTCGAGCCAAAGCGCCAGATATCCCCCTACCTTGAAGGTATTTCTTGGCAGATTCGGATCCTCTTAGCTGGTTTTTAAAGAAATCAGTCGCTTTTAAAAGCGCCTCTAACAATTTTCCATCAGCTTTGTTTTCTTTAGTAGAAAAGCCTTTTTCTCTAGGTACATCTAATCCTATTGATCCCGCCAACGCTTCCACGGCTTCGACAAAACCCAAACGGTCATGGAGCATCAAAAAACCTAATGCCGTACCACTCTCTTGGCACCCAAAACAATGAAAAAACTGCCTATCAGGAGAAACGTTAAAACTCGGAGTTTTTTCATTATGAAATGGACAGAGACCTGAATAATTTTTCCCAGTTTTCTTGAGCGTTATCCTACTGCCAATAACTTCGACAATATCGACCTTTTCAACTAGATCGTTAATAAAGGATTGGGGTATTCGTCCTGACAATATTACGTTTCATCCGCTTAACCACTTCATAGACTAACACAATTTCCGAGCAATCTAGCGGGGCGCTCTTTAGCCTAAAGAAAACTTTGTGAATTGAACTGCCAGGAGGAAAGTTTAGCTCAATTTGTCTTTGATTAAACGGCTAGCTAAACCCATATCGATCCGATTTGCGTAATTGGACTTCAAGACCGACATTGCACGCCCCATGTCTTTTAAGCCCGCAATATCTTCATCTTCAATGATCGAATTCAGTAAGTCGTCCAATTCTTTCTCAGTCAGCTGTTCCGGCAAAAACTCTTCGATGATCCTGATTTCGTATTTTTCCTTTTCGGACAAATCGAATCGATCAGCTTTATCAAATTGTTCTATTGAATCTCTTCTTTGTTTGATCATTTTTGTCAACACAGATTCAATATCTTCATTAGACAAATCTCGACGGTCATCTATCTCGACTTGCTTGATTTGAGCGGTAACGAGTCGCAATACAGCAACCCGAAATTTCTCACGAGCTTTCATCGCGACCTTTGTTGTTTCTGTAATCTGGTCTCTGAGGGAAGACACTTTTCTAGCTAACTGAGGCTCTATTGGAATTTGTGACAGTCAATTGAGAAAAAACTACCTATTGCGCTCAAACCTTCTCGATTCCCTTTGTAACTTCTTAATATGTCTTTTTACGGCTGCTGCAGCTTTTCGTTTTCTAACGGACGTAGGCTTTTCATAAAATTCCCTTCGTCTGACCTCGGATAAAACTCCCGCCTTTTCACAGGAACGCTTAAAACGCCTTAACGCAATATCGAATGGCTCGTTTTCTCTGACTCTAACGTGCGGCATGCGTACAAC
>CAZYHH010000353.1:0-3061 GCA_964647295.1 uncultured Pseudomonadales bacterium | reverse complement strand
ATGGGTATAAACAAAAATATTTGGGATCTTCATCAGCGCTGCCAAACGCACGGCATTGCGCGCATATTCCATGAACACCAAAAAAGTACCGCTATAGGGCCGATAGCCGCCATGCAGGAGCATACCGTTCGTCATTGCTGTCATGGCGAACTCGCGAACACCATAACTCATATGCTGGGTACGGGTGTTTCTGTCGCCTTTCGTGTTATTTGAACCGGTCAAATCTGCAGAACCACCAAACAACTCGGGCATTGCATCAGCCAAAACTGTGATCGCTTTTTGAGAAGACTTCCTTGTTTCCGCGGCGACCGGGTGCAACTGTTCTTCTTGAATTGCTTCATTAATCGCGGAATCCCAATCATCGGATAGTTGAAGTTGTATTCTTCGAAGAAATTCGCCTCCTTTATCGGCAAATTCTTTACAATAGCTTTCGAACAATTTATTCCAATCTTTTTGGTTACGATCTCCTTTCCCCGACAAATCCCAAGCCTGATAAATCTCAGAAGCAATCTCAAATGCAGGCGCTTTCCAGCCCAGCGCTGACCGCGTCAAGGCGACTTCTCCCTCTCCTAGTGCAGAACCATGTGCACTTGCCTTACCTTGTTTATTCGGAGAACCAAAACCAATTTTCGTCCTAAAACAAATTAGGGTAGGTCTCCCATCGTTATTCATGCCTTCATTTAAAGCTTCTTCAATCTTCATCGCTTCATGACCATCGACTTCTTTTAAGACCCTCCAGCCATAAGCTTCAAAACGAGCGGGAACATCTTCAGTAAACCAACCTTCAACCTCCCCATCTATGGAAATCCCGTTTTGGTCATAAATCGCAATCAATTTTTCTAAGCCTAACGTGCCCGCTAAAGAGGCGGCTTCATGTGAAATTCCTTCCATCAAGCATCCATCTCCAACCACCACCCAAGTTCTATGGTCTACTATGGGGAATGCTGGTTCATTAAACTCACCAGATAATTTTTTTTCCGCGAGAGCCATGCCAACAGCATTAGCAAAACCTTGGCCCAACGGACCAGTTGTGGTTTCGACACCAGGACATTCTCTAAATTCAGGATGTCCAGCAGTCTTAGAGCCGAGTTGTCGAAAATCTTTGAGGTCAGCCATAGACAGCTCATAACCGCTTAAATGAAGAGCACTATACAAAAGCATTGAGCAATGCCCATTGGACAAGACAAATCGATCACGATCTGGCCAATGGGGATCTCTCGGATTTTGTTTGATAAAATCTCGCCAGAGAACTTCCATCACATCCGCCAAACCCATGGGTCCGCCAGGATGGCCGCTGCCCGCTTTTTGAACAGAATCCATCGATAAAATGCGGATTGCGTCTGCTAAAACTTTTCGATTTATTGCCATGGTTTAACTACAGAAATTTAAGTATCAAGGATACTATTTTTCTGCGTTTATGACTCGCTTGTAGATAGAAAAAAAAAGAAGTTAATAAACTCGCCGTCCTAGTTTAGAATTGCGGACCCAAAAAAAAAGAGAGTGTAAGTTGGCCGAATACAATGTGTTTACATCGGAATCCGTTTCAGAAGGGCATCCCGACAAAGTCGCTGACCAGGTTTCTGACGCAATAGTTGATGCGATGATCGCACAGGATCCAGATTCCCGTGTTGCTTGTGAAACTATGATCAAAACAGGAATGATTGCGGTCGCAGGCGAAACTAGAAGCCAATCAAAAATTAATGTCGAAGAGATAGTAAGAAAAACAGTAGCTGACATTGGATATGACAACGAGAACGTTGGATTTAATGCAAATGACTGCACTGTAATTAATGCACTTGGCATGCAATCAACTGATATCGCAATGGGCGTAGATGAATCTGGTGAACACGAACAGGGTGCCGGAGACCAAGGACTAATGTTCGGTTACGCGACAAATGAAACAGATACTTTAATGCCAGCCCCAATTAACTACGCACATCGGTTAGTTGAAAAACAAGCAGAAATTAGAAAATCCAAATTAGATTTTCTTCGGCCTGATGCAAAAAGCCAGCTAACCTTTCAATACGATTCTGAAGGACAGCCATCGAGGATAGAGGCCGTCGTTCTGTCTACTCAACATTCGCCGGATATTTCGCAAGAAGAACTAAGAACCAAGGTAATGGAAAAAATCATTGAACCAGTCCTTCCATCAAATTGGATGTCTTCGGAAACCATAATATTCATCAACCCCACAGGTCAATTCGTGATCGGCGGACCTGTAGGAGATTGTGGATTAACCGGCCGAAAAATAATCGTAGACACCTATGGTGGGATGGCTCGCCATGGGGGGGGTGCTTTCTCTGGCAAAGACCCCTCCAAAGTCGACCGTAGTGCCGCATATGCCGGTCGATATGTGGCTAAAAATATAGTGGCGGCTGGCCTCGCAGAACGTTGCGAAATACAGATTAGTTATGCAATTGGGATCGCAGAGCCCACCTCCATCAGCCTCAACACCTTCGGTAGTGGTAAGATTCCCGATGAAGAGATAATCGGTCTCGTACGTGACCATTTTGATCTGAGACCAAAAGGACTGATCAGCATGCTTGATTTAAAAAGACCGATTTACCTAAAAACCGCTGCGAATGGCCATTTTGGACGATTGGACGAAGAATTCACTTGGGAGCGGACCGATTTAGCTGATCAACTAGCAAAAGGACTTTAGCTAGAATAGGCATCTAAACCATGAATAGCGGTGTTCGCGTGAGTTTCGAGTTCTTCCCCCCGAAAGATGGTGCCGGAGAAACGAAACTTTTAGGTGAGGTCTTGGCCAAACTCTCTTTATTCGAACCACAGTTCATATCCGTCACCTATGGTGCTGGTGGTTCTACTAGAGAGGGCACCTATTCAACCATCAGAGATTTATGTGAAAGGCACTTTGTTGCAGTTCCACACATATCGATGGGAAACGATGACGATATACAAGTACTGGACCTAATTCGCACATATAAGAAAATTGGCATTGACAAGATTCTAGCGTTGCGTGGAGATTCCCCATCTGGATTCGGATCTTCCAAAATCAAAAACGCTGCTCATCTTATCCGATTGATCCGCAATGAATTCA
>CAZYHH010000352.1:0-3064 GCA_964647295.1 uncultured Pseudomonadales bacterium | reverse complement strand
TTTGATTTCAGTGAGAACACCCTTCAAATCTATTATAGACGAGATCGAGAGATACAGTGACTGAAGAACGACAGAAAAGCTCTGGATTATGGGCCTGGTCAGAACTAACCAAGGCCTTGAAGATCGATGGAGATAAACAAGGGCCGAACATTAATCGAATCATTATTGATAGTCGTCAGACTCTAAAAGGAGACCTGTTCGTCGCCTTATCAGGAGACCCTGGTCCTCGTTTTAAAGCGAGTAATATTAGCGACCGTGACGGTCACGATTATCTCGATGACGTAGAAGAGAAGGGTGGGGCAGCGTGTTTAGTCCAACGACAGTTAGAGCCCGGCCTACCAACATTAAGAGTGGCTAATACCTATGATGCTTTATGGGATCTTGCGTCGGTGGCTCGACAACGACTTTCAGGACCTGTGATAGGGGTTACCGGTAGCAGTGGAAAAACAACTTTTAAGAGTTTTCTGACTCAAGGATCAGGAGGTTATGGTTCGCCGGCCAGTTTCAATAATCATATCGGAGTACCGTTGTCGCTAGTTAACGCCCCTTATACGAGTAAAGGGACATTTACATTGGAAATCGGAACTAACCACCCTGGTGAAATAAGACCTTTAACCAATCTGGTACGGCCCGACATCGCTGTTTTGTTGAATGTTCATCAAGCACATATTGGGAACTTTGATTCGTTGACTGGGTTACGAAATGAAAAATTAGAAATCGCGAACTCAGTAAATGCCGACTCCATGTTTGTCTGTGAAGAAAGTTTAAGTAAATACGTTAAAGATAATTCCTACTCCTTTGGTAAAAGCCCGGATTGCGACGCTCAATTAATTTCTTTGCAGGATACTCGAGCAGAAATAAAAGTCTTTGGCGAACCTCTGAAAGCGCTTATCCCTGGAGGAGGAGAACACCGAGCGATGACGCTTTGCGCGGTTCTTCTGACTCAAAAGCTCCTCGATCTTGATCTTTCTCACAGTCTTTCGCTAACGGAGCAAGCAGTACCAAGAGGCAGAGGAAGCTACACCTCCATATCAGAAATAGGTGTGATTGATGACAGCTATAATGCAAACCCGCAAAGTATGGCCAGCGCTCTTGAGACCTTTAGGCACAGGAAGGTATCGGGCCGAAGAATTATCGTGTTAGGCGAAATGCTGGAGCTCGGTCATTCTTCAAGGCAAGAGCACGAAAAGATTGCAAATTATTTCTCTTCTTTTGATAAAGTGTTCACAGTGGGCGAAGAGTTCCAGGCAATTCCAGGCGCAGAGTGGCGAGCTGAGGCGGATTCCGCGCTCATCGAAGAAATCATTAAAGCTCTCCTTCCCGGGGATTCGATTCTTGTGAAGGGGTCAAACCGTGTTTTTTGGACGAATAAATTCGTGGATCGGCTAACCGAATCCTTGTCTTGAGCCGCGATATTAGAAAGGAAATGTCTTTTTGATTACCGATAAATTAGGCCGTACTTTTCAAAATCTCAGAGTTAGCCTGACGGCGGCCTGTAATTATGCTTGCACCTACTGTGTCCCCAACGGTAAACGGTTATTGGCTACTTCGGATGAGATGAGCGCACAGGACACCATCAATGCTATTTCTTTGCTCATCGAAAGCGCAGGGATAAAAAAAGTTCGATTAACCGGAGGCGAGCCTCTGCTAAGCACTAAATTTGATTTGGTTGCTAGCCAGATCAACCAGTTGGGTTTGGACGATGTCTCAATAACGACCAATGGGCAATTATTACCACGAAAAATGGGAGTAATCTCAGAAAGTGGTTTTCGGCGTGTCAACGTGAGTTTGGATACCTTGAATGCAGGTTACTTTAGACAAATATCTCGTTCGGGAGACCTGGCAACGGTGCTGAAAGGTATAGAAATGCTTCAGGAGGTCGGTATATCAGTAAAAATCAATATGGTTCCAATGAAAGGCCATAATGACGACCAAATACTGCCTATGTTGGGCTATTGTCTTGAGAACAACATAGAGCTGAGATTCATAGAGTTAATGAAAATGGGTCACTTACAAAGTAGCCGAGAGTTCGACGAGCAATTCTTTGGTTTGCAAGAAATTTTGCGATTAATTGGGACTAATCACCGATTTGAACAAATTGAATCTCCAAAAGATTCTACTGCTGTCAGATATTGTGTTGAGGGTGTGGGCCGGTTTGGCATCATTGCGAATGAAAGTGCTCCCTTTTGCGAAGGCTGTAATCGTCTGCGATTGTCTGCTAACGCGAGAATATATGGTTGTCTTTCCAGTTCCGCGTCGCATGGTATTAAGGAAATTTTGTCGTTACCAAGGGGAAAAGCAGTAAGTGAAATGAAAAGGGTACTTGGGATGGCGCTTTCAGCAAAACAACAAAACAGTTTTCAAGGAGAGACGACCGTAATGAAGTTCATCGGAGGATGAGTTACTAGATGTCTCATCTGCCTATTGCCAGGATGCGTTCTCTTGTCTGATATAGATTCTTTATTTGAAGAGTTGCTGCAAGTTCAACAAAATAAAAAGCTACCTCCCATCGCCAACTGGAAACCTACTGATTTAGGCTCTATTGATATCCGAATTGATCAGGATGGTAGGTGGTTCCACGAACAAAGAGAAATCCGCCGTAAAGAAATTGTAAATCTGTTTTCGACAATTCTATTAAAAGAACAAGAAGACTACTTTCTAGTCACACCTGCACAAAAACTCAAAATAATGGTCAACGATGTGCCATTTATAGCGATCAATATGGAGGTTAAAGGTAACTTGCCCGACACGGACTTGCTGTTTGAAACCAACGTAGGAGATTTTGTTCTAATCGGGAAAGACCATCCTTTATGGGTGATCGAAGATAAGCCCTACATCCATGTCAGAGAAGGCTTAAACGCTCTGTTAACCAGGAGTGTTTTTTATCGGCTCGTTGATTACACGACCGAAAAAAATGGTCAGCTTTGGGCACACAGCTGTGGAGAATCCTTTAGCTTAGGCCTTACTGAATAACTTACTACATGTTCGGATAATTTGGACCTCCAGCTCCTTCCGGTACGACCCAGGTGATGTTTTGAGCAGGGTCTTTAATGTCACAGGTTTT
>CAZYHH010000351.1:0-3075 GCA_964647295.1 uncultured Pseudomonadales bacterium | reverse complement strand
AATAACAAGCACTCTGCCGCTTGGATCTTTAACTTCAGGCCCAGAGGTTAGCGCTTCAATAATTATGATCGCAAAAAAGATCAATACGAAAACTGTACCAACGTTCAGCATGACGGTTCTTGCTTTTGCTAGAAATTGACCAAGCCAAGAAAAAATAGATTTAAGTGCTTTCATAGTGACTCTCCAAACATATGCTATTTAAAATGTGACGCAAATTTACCATCATTGTCAGGTGCTATTTTCTTCTTGCTAAGCGGTTGCGCTACAGTCCAAGTCATTTAGATTTCATCCGCCTTGCCTCTTAGCCAAATCGCTATAAAAACCAGAACACCACCCACCACCACCGCTGATAACATCTGCAGGCTTAGCAGCTGGTTCACGATATTGTCTGCCACCGACTGCTCCATATTTGAAAAAATGAGTGGAATCATATGGTCCCACATCCAGCTAGCAAACAGTGGCTGATCGACCACAATCCTCTCGACAATCGTCATCGCCAACGGCACGCCGATCACCCATACGAGGGGCACACTTTTAGCATAGGCTGACACTGCGATCAGCCAGCCAAAAAACGGCAGCGCCCAAAGGCTATAGAGGAGCAACGCGCCTAAATACTGAATCCAATTCGACAAAAGTGGAGCGGGTCCCCAGACCGTCTCGACCATCGAAATTTCGGTTCCTATCGCGGCGATACTCAACATCACCATCGCGGCGAGCTGCAATAGCGCGACACCCAAAAGGTAAACAAGTGGAACCAACCACAAGCCTGTGACCAATTTAGAGATGACTGTCATCGCATCCGACACGGGCATCGATTTCCAGAAGAAGATACTCCGATCACGACGATCACGGTACAAAGAATCCAACAGGTAGAACACCATGACAAACCAGAGGATGCCAATTAGAGGCCCGCCCAGCAACTGCAAGCCAGCGTTAATATACTGGACGCGCTCTTCGGTAGAGCGTCCCTCGAGCTGATACAACGCGAAGGCGTAGATATTATCTGCCCGCATCGAATCGTTTAAGAATTCCGTATCCTGACCGCTCTGGATTTCAAACTCCATATCAACCACATTGGTTGCTGAGACCAACAAGGTGAGAAGCATCATTAGCAACAAAAACCCCGTGGTGATTGCCGGCAGCACAACGAAGGTAGTCCGGTTCTCCCAAAATTCACGACGGATTAAAACAGGTAGTTGATTCATCTACTTCTCCTTCTAGTGGTGCATTTTTGCGACAAAAAGATCAGCCACACTTGGCGCGTGCAATTCACCCAGATTTTTCAGCTCTTCCCTGGGAACATTCTCAAAGATCATGGCTTTTTGGCCAAGAATGTCACGACTATGGATAGGGGACAGCGCATTCGCTAGCTGCAGGTTATTCGGTGGCACGAGCACCTCACTATAGATTTCATCTATCTCATCCATCGGGCAATCAAGCACAATCCGGCCTCCGTTGATAAACAACAAATGGGTCAGCAGGGATTCGATTTCCTCTACCTGGTGCGTGCTGATAATGATGCTGGTTTCATTGTCGAAGTAGTCGTTGAGTAACCGTTCGTAAAATGCCTTTCGGAACAGGATGTCCAGACCCAATGTCGGCTCATCAAGTACGAGCAAATCAACTTCGATCGCCATGACCAGCGCCAGGTGCAACTGGGTCACCATACCTTTGCTCAGCTCTTTTACCTTACTGCGCTTTGATATTTTAGTTTCTGCGAGCATCACTTCGGCGCGATCACGATTAAAGCGAGGATGAATACCTTGAATATAGTCCAGGGCTTCTGACACCCTGAGCCATCGTGGCAGGACACCTACATCTGCAATAAAACAAACCCGCTCCATAATTTTGTGGCGTCCAATTCTTGGGTCCTCCCCAAGCACCCTCATCTCACCGTCAAAACTGATCAGACCTAAAATAGATTTGAGCGTCGTGGTTTTCCCCGCCCCATTGGGCCCAATCAACCCTACGATCGACCCCGGTGAAATAGTAAAACTGACGTCCTCAAGGGCGGCGAAATCACCAAAATGCTTCGATGCCTGTCGTACTTCAACGATGTCACTCATGACACCTCCTACAATAAATCTTTAAGTGTAAAACCAAGTCGTTGTGCTCGGTCCCGAAAATTGGGTAATTCAGACTCCATAAACACGCGCCTTTCATCCTCCAGCAATTGTTCTCGTGCACCCTCGCCGACATACATTCCCATGCCCCTTTTCTTTTCCACCAGATCATCATCGACCAAAATCTGGAATGCCTTGGAAACCGTAATCGGATTAATTCGATGCTCACCCGCAATCTTTCGAACGGAGGGCAATGCATCGCCGCTTTGAAAGACACCTTCCAGGATCATCTGCCTGAGGTGCCTGGCCAACTGGCGGTAAATAGGACTCTTGTCATGAAAGCTGATTTGCACACGTTCACCGTCTTTACGTAATGGTTAAGATTATATGGTGTTATACATATGTATAACACCAATCTATCATGGTGAATTCCCAAAAGACAAACTTTATTTAAAGAAATAAGAGAGACACTCTGACAGCTTGCTGGTTCGTAGACATTATTCCCCGCCCGCGCTCGCCTGCATCGCGCCCCAGTACCCCGGCCTACCGCAGTGCATGCCCGACGGCGAGACGCTGCGTGCCGAGGCACAGGCCGCAGGATCCGCCACTTGGAAATATTGATACAGGCCTTCAGGTTCTTAAGGGTCAATCCATTGAAGTAGCTGCTTCCTTTCTTGGAGATCCAGATAACTATGTAGAAATACCCAATTCAAAGATATTCACCTGGGTGAATATCGAGAATGTGAATCTCACTCTCCCAAACACCCCTACAGGTTACAGCACCTCTCGGAGTGGGGGGTACCCCGGGGGCGGTGGTTACGTAGGGTTGAGAATGGTTGGGAGTTCTCTATCTATATATGTCGAACGCTTAACATCAAAGAAAAGAGAGATATAGGCAACTTCTCTCGCAATGAGGGTATAAATGAGGGCACGGCGTAGAAAATTGGCTGGAACGCCGCGTATTGCTTGACAAAATGGCGGAGAAGGAGGGATTCGAACCCTCGATAGGGGT
>CAZYHH010000350.1:2120-3083 GCA_964647295.1 uncultured Pseudomonadales bacterium | reverse complement strand
TACTCAGGATTTTGTGCCCGGCCGTAAAATCGTCCGCGGCCTTTATGCGATCTATCACCAAAAATGCCGAAACAAAAAGAATACAAGGTTAAAATAATTTTGAATCTGGAAGAAATCGATGCGCTTGATGATCTGCTGGATTTACATTTGAAAGGCGAGTCTGTTGACAAGGGAGTGAATAGGGAGGCTCTCTTACAAATTCGAGAGCAGCTTGATGAGCTAATGGAGCTAGTGGATCATCACCTTGGCTTTTCCAGCCATCGTGGTGATAAACAGGTAGTAAAATATTTGATGTGAAAAAAAGACAAAAAAAAAGAGGCACACTCCGACTCACTGGAATGTGCCTCAAAGCCTGACCATTGACGAGGGTCAACAGTACAGGTTGCTCCTGCTAGGTCTTTTTCTTACCTAGCATTTTTTCTTGGGTCGCTTTTGGATAGCGACTCAGTGCCTTATGGAAGCCCTTCTGGACTCCCATCTGTAGGAGCATGTTCTCGTTTTCAGCGAGTTCATGCTCAAGGAACTCCAAGAGTTTCCCCTTTTGGTTGTTTTCCTTTGCCAGCCTCACCTTTTCTTTAAGGTAAGAAACAAGGAAGTTAATGTAACTGAGTTCCTTATTGCTCCACATAATAGTCTCCTTTAGTGGTTATGGCCTGTAGATGACTTCCTCGTCATCCATTTCTGTTATAGTAACATCGTAATTTTCAAACAACTCCTTCAATGTTATGTCGGATCGTTTCAGCCAATTCATTGACCAATTCTTTCCATAGCAGTCGATAACAAATCTTTTATCTCCACCTATTGGATGAAGATATCCATTAGGGGATTGAAGATATTTTGATCTACCGCTGTCACCTTTTTTAGGATTTCTCATTCTGCCTCCTTTTTTTAATGTCAGCTTTAATTTGCTCACCGGTTCGAGCGTCTTCAAATTCATTGTCGTTATATGCACCGGTGAATTCT
>CAZYHH010000350.1:0-2110 GCA_964647295.1 uncultured Pseudomonadales bacterium | reverse complement strand
CCAAGTCGATTAGCCTTTGTTTTAAATCTTCGACTTTTTCCTCCAGCTTCTCGATACGTTCGTACCATTTAGTTGGAATGCCCCACAATTCTCTGAACCACTCTGAATCATGTATAGCATCGATCTCTCGACAAATCATATCTCTGATTATGCTATGGAAGTTTTCACCGAAGCCGGTAATGAATTCACGCTTCGCTGGCTCTCGAATAGTTCTTTTTTCAAGAGCCTCAACTTTTTTTACAAGTGTTTCTATATTCATTCTGCCTCCTTATAAACAACAATTATTTCATGCACATTATTTCCAATATCTTCTAAGATATCTTCAAATTCCTTGTATGCCCAATTAGTATGCCCTACCTTTGACTCGCAATAAGCGTCAATGTAATCTGTAGGGAATTCTGTTAAGTTTTTTAACTCCATATTATTTCTCATTTATAGGTTTTAAAAAGTCTCACTCCCTAAAGGACAGTGATCCTTAACATGTCGAAGCAATGAAAAACACATTAAGCTCTTTAAGGAGTGAGGGTAGCTGTTTAGCTTTTGCGGACTCGATTCTTTTCAATCCTCTCCAGCTTCTCCTTGATTGCGTTAGCAACAAAAGTAGTAACACTCAAAGTGATGTTGTAAGAATTGTAAAGAAAATCTGCATGGGCTGTAATTTCCTCCAGAGTTTCGGAAGGAATCTTAACCTTGGAATGCTTCGGCTTATACTCTGGAGTCTTCACTTCTGCACTCTTCAAGTCGGTTTGTTGCAAGGTTGTAGGGGCGTGGTTGAGAATAGAAGCTTGCTCCTTCGCTTCCCTTTCCCTTCTTTTTACCCAGCCTTTCTTTTGACCCTTACTGCGATTCGCAAATTTGATTGCTTCCTTGCGACCATTCGATATGTTTTTATTCATATTCATCCTTATTTCAAGGTTTTAGTATTGACCAAGTGCCACACCTGGCCTCTAGATAGCGGAGAACCACTCTCCGTTACCACACCATATTTATTAGCCAACCACTGAGATATGTTGTCAAAGGTTTGACCTCTTCGCCTCGCTCGTACAGCGGATACTCGAATTTCATTCCCCCATTTTTCGATTAATGACTTACGCCCACCACACTTTCCGATCTCAGCTTTCTTCTTATCACGTCCTGACTTCAAGCGTCTGACCACTTCACGCTTTTCATCTTCAGCAATAATCATTTTAAGGAAAGGTAAAATAGCTTCGTATGCTTTGCCAGAATTCCACAATCCCAGCAAATCTAGACCAGCCTCGCAATCTATAAGAGAATTAATTCCATAATCTTCCATCATGTAAAATCCTTTCACGGCAACGTCCTTATCCCTCGCATACCGATTCGAGGATTCTACAAGAATGGTTGTTATGCTATGTTCCCTGCAAAATTGCAGAAGCTGGTCAAACCCTTCCCTGTCTACCAGAGGATCAGCACCTGATCTTCCCTCGTCATACGCTGACTCAGCAATTGTGTAGCCATTCTGTTCAGCATATGTGTTTATAACCCTTTCCTGACGAGACTGGCTGTCTTTGTCAGAGCCAGAGTTTGTTAATGATGACGTGCGTAGATAACTTACGCATCTGATCATGTAGCCTCCTAAAGATTGTATCTAATGGTTTTTACTAGGTTAATATTTTTATACTTACCTCCGATATTACTTATTTCATAAATAAAGAAATCAGAAAGTTTCCTTGTCCGCCTGTAAGCATGGTCTATTGCATCTTCAATAGATTGCTGGGGCTTCTGCCAGTTGGTTGTTCCAGTCTTAACATTTACTGTCAGAGTCTGGTAATGAACTTTACTCATGTAGCCTCCTTCTCAGAATTATTAAGAATAACCTCATTCTTAACGTAAGGTGTTTTCTTATATCTAATTTTCTGGGCGAGATTAAGTGGAAAGTAATGTTGATCACCTTCCCCATGATCTGCAACATGACTGTTAATTATCAAAGCCTGAATACCTATTTCATGGCTTTCTTTTTTTACTGTATCGGTGAATACAAACTTCTTAACATTCTGGTTTTGTGCATACTCAAGCATTCTTACATCAAAGCTTAAAGATTTATTTTGCCAGAGGACTGCACGATTGAATGCAAATTCACGATAAATAA
>CAZYHH010000349.1:0-3110 GCA_964647295.1 uncultured Pseudomonadales bacterium | reverse complement strand
GGTAGTACTCAAAACGAAGACGGCAGCTTATGCTGGAAATTTGACAACTACGTACGAGCCTTCCCTCCCACTGGCATTCCCCACGAGGACCAATGGTCCATGTTCAACCGTATCGCCTGTCCAACCTTGCTGGTGCGTGGACTCGAATCCTGGGCTTCAGACCCCACCAAAGATGGCAGAACAAAGAATTTTAATGCTCGTATCGAAGTTGAGGCGTTTGCAGACGCCGGTCACTGGGTCCACCACGACCAGCTGCAACCCTTCATCGGACGCGCTAAACAGTTTCTAGATTCATGACCGATCGCGCACGAAAATTACATGCATCAAAATGGTCAGGCGTGCTGCACATTACGGGAGGCGGTTCTGGCTTCTTATCCGAAATGCTAGAGGAACCGGGTGCATCCAAAACCGTTCTTGAAGGGAGCATCCCTTATTCTGAAAAGTCTCTAGGCGAGCTACTTGGCGGCCAACCCGATAACGCTTGCAGCACTTCGACAGCTCGAGCTCTCGCTATGGCAGCCTACGAAAAAGCTAAATCTTATGAGGTTACCGATAGTTTTGGATTCGGCTGTTCTGCAAGCCTAGCAACTAACCGTGAAAAGAAAGGGCAACACCGAGCACACTGGGCGATTCAAACCGCGACCGATTCATTCTCCTATTCGGCGATTTACACCGAAGACCGAGAAAAGGAAGAGCAACAACTGGTTGACGATTTGTGGACAAGCGTAGGGAATGCATTGTTATCAGAAAAAAGCCAGCTCTCCCAGAACATAATTTCAGAGCACGTCAAAGCCAACAAAAACTGGACAAACCTCCTAGAAACGCCTCCTTACTCCTATACCGAGTCCGCAACTAAGGGCTTACTCCTCTTACCTGGCTCCTTTAACCCCATCCATCAAGGTCACAAGACGATGCTCAGGACTGCCGAAAAGATCACGGGCGAAAATGGGGCTTTCGAGCTTTCGATAAAAAATGCCGAAAAACCAAGTCTGGATTACCTAACGCTAACCGACCGGCTTGAGCAGATGAAACAGCACTCGGTCTGGCTAACTAATACTGCAACCTTTACAGAAAAAAGCAGATTATTCCCAAGTACTGTTTTCGCCGTTGGAATCGATACCATCAAACGCATCGGCGACGCACGCTTTTACAATAACGACTCAATGTTAATGGACGAGTCACTCAAAGAACTCTCATCCAATGGTGTGAAATTTCTGGTATTTGGACGACTTCAAGGAAAACATTTCGAGTCGATGCAAGATCTATCTCTGCCCGATGACCTTTTTTCGTTATGTGAATCGGTTCCAGAAGATATTTTTAGGTCGGATTTATCGTCGAGTCAACTGCGCCAAGAAGTCCCTAAATAGATCGTAAGCCAGTCAGGCGTATCGGTCACCGCTAACGACAATCGATTTCCACCGGCCATTGTAAAATCGCCAGGTCAACAGTATTGCCTTGAGTACATAATCACCGATTAATGAGGCGTACACCCAAATCACTGGCAACCCTAAATAAGTGGCCAAACTTGCCAAACCACATCGCATGCCAACCAAACCTAACAGCGTAGCAATCAGTGGGAAACGAGTATCGCCTGCCCCCCTCAACGAACCACCCACCGCCATCTCAATCGCCATTAAGGGCATCATCGCCCCTAAGATATAGGTGAACTCGACTGTGTGCTTAACCGTAACGGATTGGTCACCGATAAAGTAAACCGCTAGCTCTTCAGCAAAAATCATAATTAGCACACCCAGCGAACCCATGGACAACATCGCCCACCCAGTGGAACGCCAGCCACTTCTCGCTGCGGCATCATGATCATCGGCCCCAAGATGCTGTCCTACGAGTGTCGAACCCGCGATCGAGAAGCCAAACCCGACGGTCCAACAGATCGCAAGCAGATTCACGCCGATGTTGTAGGCGGCGAAGGCTTCGGTCCCATAATAATTTCCGATCAAAATCAAAAAAACAAAAAAACCTATTTGAAACACGCCCTGCTCTAGAGCTGCCGGATAACCGATCTTCACCAATCGCTTTAGACGTTCACGCCGCCACCAACCGTTATTTACGTATCGAACCTTAAAACGCTGTCGGAGCCACATCACCAACATGAAAACAGAGCCCGCCATAAACGAAATACCGCCAGCCACGGCCGAACCCACAACCCCCATTTCTGGCGCTCCCCAATGACCAAATATGAACGCATAGAAAAGAGGCAGGTTAATAATGTTACAGCCAATACCCACCCACAATGGCGTCCAAGCATCACCGGAGGCTCTGAGCGCAGCTTGTAAAATAAACCCAATGGCAAAAGCCAAATTAAAAAAGGATAGCCACTGTATCGTTCGTGTCGCCAGCTCAGATGTTGCGGAATCCAAACCAAAAACGCCCGCCATATTTGAGGCCAGGACAATACCAAAGACCGCTATTAGGAGAGAAAGCATACTTGCTAAAACCAATGATGCCATGGTCACTCGACTTGCTTCCTCATAATCTCCCGCGCCCCAGGCCCTGGCAACCAAGGCCGTGGTACCAGCACTGATAGCCATCATAATTGCCTGAAGCGCAAAAAAGACTCTGCTACCAGCACCCATAGCCGCTAGCGCCTCTGTGCCCAGCTCCCCCACAAATTTGACCTGCACCATACCGACGACCGCGTACGATAAATTCCCCAAAATGGACGGGAAGGCCAGTTGCCAAATAGATAGCCCTTCCTCCACGCCAGCATAAAGATCGGTTAAAGAAGGCTCCGCATCGATAATTTCATTAGCCTCTTTATTAGAATTCAATACCAAAGATTGTTTACCTCTTTACCTCTGCTGATATTATCCAGTAAAAATCAACCAAAACTCCATGAACGAATTTACTGACATCAAAGTCTCTGTCGAAAACCTCGTAGCCACTGTCGAAATTTGCAGGCCTCCGCACAACTTCTTTGATTTCAGTCTGATTAAGCAAATCGCTAATGCTTTTGACGACCTGGATCAAGATACAAATTGCAGGGCTATCGTATTCGCGTCAGAAGGCAAGGCCTTTTGTGCAGGCGCTAACTTCGGAAGCGGTCGAGCTGATAACTCTGGGAGTGCAGAGTTTACCGAAAAAGGCTTCCA
>CAZYHH010000348.1:0-3115 GCA_964647295.1 uncultured Pseudomonadales bacterium | reverse complement strand
ACGTTGCGGTGACAAGACTAGACCCTTACTCATCGAGGTATCGCGAAGGGATATATAATCTCGTTATCGCCAATATTAAGAATGGAGAGATCAAAACCGTAAATCCCGCACCGCATCGGTCGATCGTTTCCGCATCATTAATAGGAACTGACGAGATGGCGTACGTCGAAGGCGGCATGATGCATAAACTCGCCTTATCAGATGGATTTGCTCCGATCGAAAAAGCCGTACAAATAACAAGTGATATCACGGATATGCCGTCCTGGAGCAGTGATGCAAGCCACCTCGTCTATCTCTCCGGCAACCGATTAAAACTTTACAGCGAGGCCACGGGAAGCAGCCAGGACGTCAGTCCAAAGCTAGACTTCACCTTGGCCACACCGACCGAACGTTTTATCGTTCGAGCCGGGCGCGTATTCACAGGCGAAGGAGATGCTTATCTTGAAAACCAGGATATTGAGGTCAGTGGCGCGCGCATTACCGCCATCCGAGCAACTGATCCTTCGGTCGAACCGGATGTGGATGCGTCGGACATGGCGATTTTCCCTGGTTTGTTTGAGATGCACGCTCATATGGGTGAAACCTCGGAAACTCAAGGGCGTATTTGGTTGAGCCACGGCATCACTACGGTACGTGATCCGGGCTCTAACCCTTATGTCGCAAAAGGACGACAGGAAGCCTGGGACAGCGGACGACGAGCCGGCCCACGCACCCATGTCACGGGCTATCTCACCGATGGCAATCGGGTTTATTACTCAATCGCTGAAGGGGTCGTTTCAGACGAACACCTGGAGCTGGCACTTACACGAGCTAAAGATTTAGATCTTGATTTCATTAAGACCTATGTACGACTCGCCGACCACTTGCAAAAACGTGTCGTAGAATTTGCGCATAACAATGGTATGCCCGTCTCGTCACACGAACTCTATCCCGCTGTCGCACATGGCATGGATCATGTTGAACATATTGGCGGTACTAGTCGCAGAGGGTACCAACCAAAAGTTTCAAGCCTAGGTTACAGTTATCAGGATGTGGTAGAACTTCTCGCAACCGGCGGTATGGGAATCACGGCCACCGCCGTGCTGCCGGGTTTCGGTGTTATTTTGAAGGAGGAACCGGAATGGTTCGAAACGCCACAGTTCACTCATTTCTATGGCGAATCTGCTCGTCGCGGCAATGGCGTAGCAGCAACGGCGAGAGCCAATGGGAGACTTCTGCGTGAGCTGACCAAACGTGACGCATTATTGGTCACGGGCACTGATTCTCCGTTCGTACCTTATGGTGCTGGTCTGCACGCGGAATTGAGACTTTATGCTCGAGCAGGCCTCACTCCAGCCCAAATTTTACGCCAGGCCACGATTAAGTCAGCAGAAGCTGCCGGTGTCGCTTCGGAATTAGGCACTATTCAGGTAGGCAAACTCGCTGATTTAGTGATTGTAGATGGTGATCCACTAGCCAATATTGGCGATGCAGATAACGTCGTCATGACCATCAAACACGGCCAGCGATACTCGCTGGGTGCCCTGCTAAAATAATCTGCTGAACAGTTAAAAAAGCCTAAGTTCCATTGACGAGGCAAACGAAGCACCTATCTTGGTGTCGGAACGTTCTAGACCCAGAGTTCTAAGAGGAAAAGCATGCAAACTTTTTGCAATAAGTTAAAGTATTTTGTCAGAAGACTATTTAATGAATCACTATTGGCGAGCGGCGAATGAAACAAAGAACACTAGGACAACTGAACACACCAATTTCGGCACTAGGCTATGGAGCGATGTCATTTAGCGACTTCTATGGGCCAACAGACGACGACAAATCCCACGCAATTCTTGATCGATGTCTTGATCTTGGTATTACGCATATCGACACTTCGAATGTTTACGGCCTTGGCATGTCCGAGACTCGCATCGGCACGTATCTGGCCAAACAAGGCAAGCAAGCACAAGATTTTTTTAAGATCGCGACGAAAGCGGGTATCACCAGCAAAGCAGATGGGACAAGACACTACGACAATAGCCTGGAGCATCTTGAAGGTGAGCTGAATAAATCTCTTAAGCGCTTGGGCGTTGATCAAGTGGAGCTGCTATACATCCACCGACGAGATGCAAGCATACCGATCGAAGAAGTCGCGGGCTCTCTGGCCAAATTAGTCAAATCGGGAAAAATTCGCCAAATCGGTTTTTCCGAGATAGCTCCTACGTCGCTTGAAATCGCGCATGAGGTACACCCAGTAGCGGCTGTTCAATCCGAGTATTCGCTTTCCACACGTTCTCCCGAAATGGGCCTAGTACAAAAATCAGAAGAGCTTGGTGCCGCGTTAGTTGCCTTTAGCCCAGTAGGGAGGTCTCTACTCACCGATCACCCGCTTGGACTCGATGCCTGCAAAGAACTAGCTTTTCTGAAAGTTAACCCACGTTTCCAGGAAGACAACTATCACCGAAATATCAAGGCGACTGATAATTTCAGATCGATGGCTGCGGATATGAAAACATCTACATCCGGCCTCGCGATCGCCTGGCTTCTTGCAAAAGGAGACCACATCATCCCGATCCCTGGCACCCGATCCGTCGAGCATCTCAACGAATTAGCCTCAGGAGTAGAACTAAACCTAAGCGCAACTGACATTGAAACGATCGAAAGAGTTTTACCAATCGGCTGGTGTCATGGTGATCGCTATGCTGCCGGTCAATGGAAGGGCCCCGAAAAGTATTGCTAAAACGAGCGCGCCAAATCAAACAACTTCATTGCGCGGGCTCGCGCCATGCCAGATATGTGTGAACGCACTCTAGTTTAACAATAGTCGGTATCGAAAATTAACACTATCCAAACGGGAGCAAAAGAATGAGCAATGGCAAAGTTCGTCGCGTTGTAACAGGTTTTAACTCGGATGGTCGTTCAACAATCACAGATGATGATTTTTCACCTGCCATTCGCAGTTTACCTGAGCGACCAAATTTCTACTCAACCAATATATGGCGTACCCGATCTACACCTGCGGACATCAACGAACCGGATGAGATCGTCGACCACACTGGAGTTTTGCCGCCACAAGACGGCACAGTAATTCGGGTGATCGAATTTCCTCCCGAACCCAAAGACCCCAAAGAACCCAAAGAAC
>CAZYHH010000347.1:0-3118 GCA_964647295.1 uncultured Pseudomonadales bacterium | reverse complement strand
GTTCTGCTAATCGTTCAACATTTGTATGACCGGCTCCAACAGATCGTCCCGTAATGATTATTGATATGCCTGCTGATTTGAACTGCTTAATTAAGTTCGAAGCAAAGACGACTTCTTCAGCACTGCTGGATTGAGTATTTTCAAAAATCCAAATCTCTTGAGTATCAACGGCGCTTCGACTATGAGAACTGGAAAGGTTAAGCCCCTTAACATTCGTATTAAGACTCGTCACAATCACTTCTCTTTCCTGCCTAACTCGCCTAACTTTAATTGGGTCCGAGCCTTTACCCTGTTTAGAACTCCGAGCCAATTCATCGATCATGGCCCTTAGACAGTAACTCGTATAGGCCTGGTGGCCGCTATCTAATACGATCGTTCGACCTGACAAAGAAAGCTGATCTACGGCTTTTTCAAGAAGGGCTGATTGCTCCTCCCCAAAGCACAGGGTCCTGTTAATTTGGGGTTCTTTTCGTTCCGGTATCATTACATGCTCCTGGCTTGGCTGGTCTGTTGACCGAGTTCATCAAATATTAATTCTGTGGGCACCTTGGGCCGTGGTCTTGCGGGCGCTTCCATCGAAGGATTGAGACTATTTAAGTTATATACGTAAGCAATAACTTGAGCGACCGCAAAGAACAGCCCAGGCGGTATAAACCCACCTATTTCAGTCGTGAAATACAAGGCTCTGGCTAGCAGCGGAGATTCAAAGATTTCTATATCTGATTCCACCGCTTTATCTTTGATTTTCTGGGCGATCAGGTTCTTGCCTTTCGCGACAACCTTCGGCGCCTCATCCTCGGATACTTCATAAAGTAACGCGACTGCAAAATGTTGTGGGTTAGTAATTACCACATCCGCCGATGGAACCTCTTCCAACATCCTCTGTGACGCTAGATCTCTTTGTTTTTGCCTAATTTTTTGTCTAACCTCTGGCTGACCCTCTATATCCTTCATTTCATCTTTAATTTCTTTTTTGGTCATCTTTAGCTTCTTGATAAATTCATACTGCTGATAGGGTATGTCAATTGCTGCGATAACTAACAATGCCGTGCAAGTAACTAAGGCGCCTAGCAAGACCAGCTCAATCCCGGACTCGATCCCGTTCAGAACCTCACCACTTCCGATTCGGACAATATCTTCGAAGTTGAAATACAAGAAGGTCCCGGCGAAAACCGCGACTAATGAAAATTTCAACAATGCTTTTGTAAGTTCAACAATGGCTCGAAGACCAAAAATTCTCCCGAGGCCCTTAATCGGGTTTAACTTACTGGCCTTAGGCTCGATAGACTTTAATGTAATAACAAAACCACCCAGCAAGGAAGCTGAACCTACTGCCATGAGCACCGCAATAAACATCATCGGGACCAGCGTCAAAAAGCCATCCAAGGTAATCGAAGCCAGCCAACCAAACATCATGCCCTTATCAAAGACGAGCTCAGATCTGAAGGTAAGCGCGCGAGCAAACAACTCCTGGAATCTTGGTCCCATCCAAAATCCACCCAAGTAGAGAGTCGCAATAACCGAAATGGTCACGGCCGCGATGGTCATATCCTGGGAGCGTAAAACCTGCCCTTCTTCTTTAGCTTTTTCAAGCCGTCGAGCGGTCGGTTCTTCCGTTTTTTCTTCTTGGGGAGTATCTTCTTCTGCCATAATGTCTTCTCAAGTCAGAGCAAAAGTATTTCCTGTAAATTCCTGAACGCGCTGTACCAAAGCCCTTCCAAATTCCCTAACAACGCGACTATCGTTAAAGTCAACATAGCCAGCCCGATGGGTATTAAAGCCGGGAAACCCACCGCAAAAATATTCAGACTGGGTGATGCCCGCGAGACGACTCCTAGACAAACATTGACCATCAACAACCCAAACATCACCGGCAAGACTAAAGAAATTCCTCCGATAAACATCTGAGATGTCCACGCGATAAACCCTTCCAAGGCTTTGCTGCCTAACAAACCGTCGCCAACGGGAATGACCTTAAAACTATCAGCGATGATCGTAATTAATATGAGATGTCCGCCCAAAGCCAAGAACAACAATAATCCTAAAATCAAAAGTAACTGAGCAACCGTTGGAACATTACCCAGATTCGGGTCCACCATATTAGCCATACTCAGGCCCATCCCCCCTGAAATCGCTTGCCCTGATACGATGATCGCACCCAAAACAACCTGCAGCGAAAGACCCATCAACGCCCCCACGATCACCTCATTTAAAGCCATACCAATCGCGCCGATTGTAAAGGGATCAGCGGGTTCAATTTCTAAACCAGGATAGATCATCATCGTAATGATGAACCCCATAAGTATCCGCGTTCGTATGTTGATCGATCCCATTGAAAAAATAGGCGCGATTAAGAATGCGGCCGATACCCGAATAAACGGCCACATGAAAGTGTGTAATAACTCTAATATTTCCGCAGCGACTAGGTTCATGAAATCCCTACAAGGTCACCGTTCGAATCCGTTCGAATATGGCTTCGAAATGTTCTGCAAGAATCGAAAGTTGCCACTCACCAAAAATGGTCAAGGCTAACAACATGACCGCCAGTTTGGGGATAAAGCTGAGCGTCATCTCCTGAATAGAAGTTGCGGCCTGCAACACACCAACCAAGAGCCCTGATAAAAGGGCTGCGCCTAAAACCGGCGCACCAACCAATGCGGTTACCTTCAATGATTCGACCGCGATGTCCATGACTAATGACGTATCCACTAGACACTCACGCTAAAAAAGTAGAGACAATAGAGCCTGTTACTAAGCCCCAACCATCTACTAAGACAAAAAGTAATAACTTAAAAGGTAGCGAAATCATCATCGGCGATAACATCATCATACCCATCGACATTAGGACGCTCGCAACAACCAAATCGATAATTATAAAAGGGATATAGATCAAAAATCCGATGGTAAAAGCCGTCTTCAACTCAGATGTAATGAACGCTGGCACTAGGACACTAATGGGAATATCAGACATCTGGTCGACGGCAGGTTGTTCCGCCATCTCCATAAACAAAAGCATATCTTTTTCTCGAGTTTGACCCAGCATGAACTCTTGCAACGGAACAATGGCTCGATCCAAACCCACATCAAACGAAATTTCTTCGTTCTGAACCGGAAGTAG
>CAZYHH010000346.1:0-3137 GCA_964647295.1 uncultured Pseudomonadales bacterium | reverse complement strand
ATTTCATCTGATGATAGTGAAGAAACGGAAACAGGGAACGAGCCTTGGGAGAGGTACGAGGAACCGACCTTCCAACGAAAAGGACCCAGGGCGACAGGCGTGATTTCTGCCGATAAGGTTCGAAAAGTAGCTAAAGAGTCGTAATGAAGGCGATAGCCTTTGGAAGTTGCGCTGTTTTCCTGTGCGCAGTTTCGTTGTTTTCGGTGTGCGAAGATAAGACGCTTACTGACATTCATTATTATGAGTCGGCTCTAGTTGAGTCGGACGCTTATCTTAAAGAGCGGGCTGTTCTCGATATATACTGCCCTGGGAATACCTCTGATCTTAAACCGACCCTGGTGTGGTTTCATGGTGGGGGGCTCACTCGCGGAGAGAAGTATATCCCGTCAGGATTGAAGGAGCAGGGGATTTGTGTTGTCGCCGCAAATTATCGATTTTATCCAAAGGTAAAAATGCCTGTTTATATAGAAGATGCGGCTGCAGCGGTTGCCTGGGTATTTAAGAATATCGAGGACTACGGAGGGCATTCCGATCTGATTTTTGTTTCCGGGCACTCTGCCGGTGGATACCTCGCCAGTATGGTTGGACTGGATAAAAAATGGCTGGCGAGACATGAAATAGATTCAAATCAAATCGCGGGCCTTATGCCTTTGAGTGGACACACCATTACCCATTTCACGGTGCGTCGAGAAAGGGGAATCTCTAATAAAACACCAGTCGTTGATGAACTAGCGCCTCTTTATCATGTTCGTTCGGACGCACCGCCTTTGTTATTGATTACTGGAGACCGGGAGCGAGAGCTTCTGGGTCGCTATGAGGAAAACGCTTATTTGATGCGAATGATGAAGGTTACCGGGCACCAGCAAACCACCCTGCACGAGTTAGGGGGTTACGGTCATATTATGGTGCTACCGGCGATACCCTTGGTGATTAAGGAAATTCAGCGAATCAAATCGAATAAAGGGCTATGAGTTAATACTAGAAAATCGCTATCTTAGCGGTAGTTGTGGAGAAAGGAGGCCAAAGAATGCCGGTTACGATTGATAAAATATTTGATTGCTTACCTGAGAAAATCTGGGCGATCGTTGGCAATCCTGAGCGGGTAGACTGGGTGCCCAGCGCCAGCGATTGCGTGTTTGATGGATCAATCAGGCGATTTCGTATGGAAGGCGCGGGAAAGCTCGCGGAAAAGATTGTGAAAAGAGACCAATCTGAAATGGAATTGCAGTATTCGGTGATTGAATCTCCGGCTGTTGTTAAACATTTGGCGACGATCCGATTGATCTTGACCGAAGATGGCAAAACACGTTTTAAGTGGGATCAAGATTTCGAGCCGGCTGAGCTTGAACCGTTTATTCGTAAGGGTATGGAAGACTCGCTCGTCCAATTAGATTCGGTTCTGGGTTTGGATTAGAGATTTCATTAACGAAATTACTAAATCCTAGACATTTGTCTTTGCGAAGTTTATGTAAATTTCTTTGGATACCGCGTAAGCGTGCGTGGAGCTGGCTCCGTCGGTTTAACCAAACGGATTACCAACGCTTATTTCGGTGATTCGGTTCTCAAGAACTTGAAAAAACACCAGGTTGCTACCGCCGTTAGCAGATGCCAAATACCATGCATTTGGACCCATGAGTCTGGGTTGCACCATTCGTCTCCTGGTCGGCCTCTTAACCAGATCGCAAAGGCAACCATATAAGCGATTATTCCCATCAAGTACCACGGAATATAAGTCCGCTTGGTTTCGGGTTCGTGTGGCGACAGGATCGCGGGTACCCAGAATAGAATAATCCACCAGAATTTTTCAGGTTCTGCGATCATCTCTGAAGGCAGTATTCCAAAGACGGCGGCTACGACAAACCCAATAAGACCGGATAGCCACCGGAACCAAGGGGACCAGAATCGATAGAGACACTCCGAAATCGCCCACAATGCGATCGAAAGGCCAAAGAGGTCTAGGTGAATTCCTAAGCGACCACCGAAGAACCAGCGTGCAATCGCATAAACTGCGACGATTGAAAAATAGACCTTGATTAGCTTACCAGGGGACCATCGTCCCATCGTGGCGACATTCACGAGCCACGGGATTAAGATGTACATGACCATGCTCAGATTATCCGCCCAGCCACCCCAAGCCGTATGCGTTCCGTGCATCAGCATGGAGCCAGGGCCTAGCCAGATAACGGCGCCCGCGTAGAGCAGCGATATGGGCGTTATCCCGTAAAACAAATTACCTTGAAGTGAGTCTTGCTCTTCTTTTGAGAGAATAAGGAGCATCGACAGGCCGGCGACCATGAATCCCAAGTTGCTTATGGCGTTGGCCGGCTCTCTGAAGATCCCATCACTGACCCGTTCGCACCAACCAGAAACCTCGCCAATCATTTTTAGAGATTCTGAGGAGGGGGCCCAGCCAAGGTAGCCAAAGACAGAATAAAGTAATAAAAAAGACAGGCTTAGTGCCAGAGCTATCGCAAAAGGTGATCGAGGGTTAAGCAGGCTGAGCATGATCTTTTTGAGTTAGATTTATTGTAATGAAAGATGAACGGGGAGGCCCGCGCATCGATCGGCCTCTCCTCCAAGAAACCGAATGACCGCGTCTACCACTCCATACTTTTCTCTAAGTAATCTGTGGACCAGCACGTGGGAATCCGGATCTGCCTTAGCTTGATAGACTTCGGCTTTGCCATGCCGTTCCACTGTTAATTGTGGGTTTTTGGAGAGATTCCTGATCCAAAACGAAGAAGCATCACCATGTTCCAACCAGGCCGAGCCGCCCTGATCGACTATCCAAAGCCGAACCGTTTGTTGTTCTCCGCTTTCAGAGGGTTTTGTTAGGGTGACAACCTCTCCACCAATTTCGGAGAGTCCGAGCATCAACAAAAAAAACGAGATGACAAAAACCACAAAGCCCGAAATTATTTTAAGTAAGGTACGCATATGTTGTTCCGATCAGAAATTTAGTTGTTGTTTTCTCCATCACGCGATCCTAATGAAGAGAGCGTGTCGCCTTCCATAAAAAAATTGGCTGGCAACAGGGGCCGTCACTATACCTCAAAGTGGTCAAAAACATTGCATAGGATTAGGAATCGTGTAGAAATGATTTGATCAGGGCGAAGTAAAAATTCGCCCAATCAATA
>CAZYHH010000345.1:0-3138 GCA_964647295.1 uncultured Pseudomonadales bacterium | reverse complement strand
CGCTGCAGTATTTCTAGCTCATATGTTCGGGATACCCCTTGACCCCAATACCATCACCACTATATTTCTGGTCGCGATGATGGCTTCGATAGGAGCACCAGGAGTACCTTCAGGTTCGATGGCCGGGATGCAGTTAGTTCTTCTATCGATCGGGATACCGCTGGAGGCAATCGCCTTACTACTAATGATCGAACGGCCTCTTGATACGTTTCGCACTGCGGTAAATGTAGAAGGTGATTTAGTTGGTTCCCTCTTCGTCTCAAAACGGGCTCGAGACAGGTGACTCTCAAACTCACTTTATTAAGACATGGTCAAATCGAAGCGAATGTGAAAGGGAACTGGCATGGATCTACCGATAGCGCTTTAACCGAATTCGGTATCAAACAAGCCAAGGAAACAGGGCGACACCTATCGCAAAAAACACAATTCGATAAAGTATTTTCCAGTCCTTTACAACGCTGCATGGATACTGCGAGACTCGCCACTGCGACACAAAACCTTGAAATCGAAAAAGTTCCGGGGTTTGCTGAAATGTCGATAGGCGAATGGGAAGGAACACCGTACCAGGATCTTCATCGTCGTTACGACTTCATCAACCAAAGCACGAAAAACCCTAATTACTCGGCACCTGGAGGAGATTCAATAAACCAAGTCTTCAATCGATTTGATAAAGCCCTGAACTCGATTCTGGCCTCTCATTCTGATTCGAAAAACATCTTAATCGTCAGTCACGGGGCCGCGCTCGCAATCGCCATAGCCGGACTCGTCGATCAAGACATCACAAAATGGCAAAACTATCATTTTACTAATTGCAGCCTGACCGAGCTGACCCTTAGTCAAGCGCCCAGACTTGTAATATGCAATAGCAGTGCACACCTAACACGCTTAGGTTAAAGTTAGCTCAAAATAGATGAATTAAGGGAGACCCATGACTGAATTTTGCCTTGTAGAAAAGAAAGATCACATAATGACTGTGCGCATCAATCGACCTGACCGTTTGAACGCGCTTCATCCTCCGGGCAATGCCGAATTGGGTGAGGTATTTGACGACTTCGCTGAAGATAACGATATGTGGGTCGCAATTATTACCGGCGAAGGCCGAGGTTTCAGCGCAGGAAATGACCTGAGATACCAAGCTGAGGGAGGCGAAAGAGTGCCTATGCCCAGAGGCTTCGGCGGCTTAACCTCACGATTCGACCTGAATAAGCCCGTGATCGCAGCAGTGAACGGCGTGTCGATGGGCGGGGGATTTGAAATCGCACTAGCGTGCGACCTAATCGTTGCCTCGGAAAAGGCAATGTTTGCACTACCCGAACCCAAAGTGGGATTGGCAGCACTTGCCGGGGGTTTAAATCGCCTTCCAAAACAAATTGGACCTAAGCGCGCGCTTGGAATGATCTTGACAGGCCGACATGTTACTCCTCAGGAAGGCAAGGAGCTCGGATTTGTTAACGAAGTAGTTCCTCACGAAGAGCTCATGGATGCGGCTTTGAGATGGGCAAATCAGATATTGGACTGTGCCCCTCTGTCTATCCGCGCTAGCAAGGATGTCGTCTACAAGAGCTTAGACAGTGCATCGCTACAAGACTCAATGGAAGCTCAATACGATAGCGTTAAGGCTATGGTTGGTAGCGAGGACTTTGTGGAAGGGCCCAAAGCTTTTTCCGAGAAAAGACCACCCAACTGGCAAGGGAAATAACACAAAAGAGCACATTCACTTTACCGCGCCTTTACAGCGAGTCCCCTTAGAGATTAGGTGCCAGTAAAGGCGGGATAAGTGACTGAACAATATTAGTCACAGGAGAAATATTGTGAAAGTTACTCACAAAGATTTAATTGATGGGGCACTAAGTGAAATCGAAACACTTGATGTAGACCAAGCAGTCGCGCTTTTAGACAGCGAAGACACGGTTTTTGTGGATCTCAGAGATCCCAGAGAGCTTCAAAGAGAAGGCAAGATCCCGAATGCTTTTCACGCAACGCGCGGAATGATCGAATTTTGGGTTGATCCCACGTCACCTTATTACAAAGATATCTTTGGGTCTGGAAAACAATTTGTATTCTATTGCCAAAGCGGTTGGCGTTCTGCGTTGGCCACAAAAACCGTCCAAGACATGGGGCTAGAGAATGTTTGCCACATAGGCGACGGTTACCGAGGTTGGAAGGACAGTGGTGCACCCACCGAACCCGTTGAAAAACGCTAGTCCTTGTAAGGACTAATTAGATAGAACCAGTAAAAGCGAATTAGTGAACCAGACCGTCTATTGCCTAGCCTTTTTCGGGGGCTTTATCATCATGTCTCTCGAGCTATTGGGAGGCAGGATATTGGCTCCTTATTTCGGTAGTAGCATCTACGTATGGGGAAGCATCATCAGCATTTTTATGTTGTCGTTGTCGGGCGGTTATCTGGCCGGAGGCAAGCTATCTCTATTCAATCCAAGCATGAGCAAGTTCGGAGTAATATTCTTGATAGCGGCCCTGCTGCTATTTCCGCTGATCTACGTTGCTGAAACGGCCATGGAGAAGATCTTTGATCTGGTTAGCGATCCTAGATACGGCTCTCTGCTCGCTTCCGCAATCCTCTTTACTCCACCGACCGTTATTCTTGGGATGATATCTCCGTACTCTGTCCGTCTATTAATAGAGACCGTAGAAAAATCTGGCCAAGTCGCGGGCAAACTATATTTCGTCTCTACTTTAGGCAGCGCTTTAGGTACGCTAGCCACTTCTTTTTACTTAGTGCTCTGGTTTGAGATAGATACGATCTTAGCATTCATGACGGCTTCACTTTTATTACTGGCGACAATCGCTATAGTCTGCGAAAAATGGCATACCAGATAACACTTTTTCTCACTTTCCTATTCCTAACACCGGCATCCTTTAACGCGCATTCAGCCGTGATACATAAGGAGCGTTCGCTCTATAGTAATGTCATCGTCAAGCAAGTCGGGGCCAACACCTGCCTCCAATTCACCGTAAGAAGGGATGCGAAAAACCAGAGTTGTTTCAACCCTAAAACACCCAAGAAACTCGTCTTCAACTATGCAAAAATGACGATGGCTGCCGTGTTATTCGTTCCTCAACCTAAAAACATCCTCATCGTAGGGCTCGGTGGAGGAACCATCCCGATGGCCTTTC
>CAZYHH010000344.1:0-3147 GCA_964647295.1 uncultured Pseudomonadales bacterium | reverse complement strand
CCCCAAGTCAGCCCAAGCCTGCAAGTCAATATTATCGAAACCAATCTTAGGGGTGACTACGATACGGCATTTACTCAATTTCTCTCGATAATCATCCGGCACATCATTCACCGTTACCAATGCATCTGCATTAGCCCACTGTTCTTCCGTTACATCATCGTAGCGCTCACAAAAAATCGCCTGATTACTGCCGACGCTAGTCGATTCTATCTCACGGTCGCCCGGCCATCGCATCGCAGGCCACAATATATTAAAAGCCATCGTATTCCCCTAACCTACATATTAGTATTTAATCTAAACCATTCGCTATTCCGAGATCTCAGCTAATAGCGCCATACTCTCCTCCAACACCTTCGAATCGATGCCGGATGCGCGAACCCTTGAAGCAATCAAGTAATTCATCCCTAACTGTTCTATATATTGGTCAAGCATGTCTCTAACCTCTTTGGGTTCTCCAATAATCACCCAATCATCTATGCTATCGTCATCCTTAAGCCGTGTGTTATCGGTCTTCTCCTCGACCTCTCGTTTTATTTTTCTAACTACCTTACTGTCTTCGCTGATGAAGACTGAACGCATCAACGGTACTGTTTTGGGCACATCTAAACCTGCTAATTCTATTTCATTACGGTGCACAGTAAAATTTTCTTTAAGTTTCTCCATGCTCTCCATAGGCGAACATAAGTATGGCAGCCCTAACTTACCTGCTTGAGCTAACGCCTTTGGTCCAAAAGCGGCAACCCATATTGGCGGCCAAGGCTTTTGAAATGGCAAGGGATGAACCAGAACAGCATTTTCCTCATTCTCATCTAATGTAACCGGCTTACCCGACCACGCATCCTGCATAATATCCAACGCCCAAGAAAAAATTCGCCGTTTCTGGGTCGGTGGCACATGAAACGCCTTAAGCATATCCGGAGCATAGCCCCTACCCACTCCTAATATCAGTCGCCCACGACTCAGCTGATCCAACACCGCAACTTGCTCAGCAGCCTGTAGCGGATTTCGTAGCGTCAACAAGTAAGAAGTAGTGCCGAGCCTGATCTGGTTAGTCCCTCCGGCCACGGCCGCCAGCAGAGTTATCGGATCAGGAATCGCATTTTGCCCAAAATGATTTTCTGGCAACCACACCGAATCATATCCTAGGTTTTCTGCAAGACGCGCTTGCCGGACCAAGCTAATGGCTGAAAGATCAGAAAAATCCCAAGGAGTGAGACCTAGATTCAATTTAGCCAAGCCCCAACCCCTTAATCAAACGACGCCAAAGATAGCAAACACCCGTTTCCAGCCACACCCGAACTAGTTAGAAAATACTTCCTATTCAAAGTAATTCTGCATAATCAGAAGAGCTTGCATTGTTGCCTCTACCGCATCCAAATGCCTTTGGAGGGCAAATTCTTGATAAATAGGATCATTTTCTAACAGTAAACATTGCTCGGAATCGCCACACCTAAAAGAACTTCGTTTCCCAAACTGATTTCCGGCAATGCCATACTCTCCAAAATCTCCCTCTCTGTCGGCAAAGGCCCAAAAAGCCTCCCAGGTTATCGGATAACCTTTAATATCTTGTTTAATTGCCCCAATCGTCTTTCCGGCAGTTTTGGCCAATAGTGATTCAAAGTCCCCAAGTTTTGAGCGCGTCTTTTCACAGCTATCAGCCAAACGTTCATCGATCATGTTGGCGTCAATTGGAAAACGGTCAAACCGATCGGAAAAGGAAAATCGCCACCAGCGACCGGTATAGACAGGAACCACCTTTGACGGGGAAGTCACATCTTGCAAATAGCTAATAATTCTTCCTACCGCCTTTAATCGAATCTCCAATCGATCTCCTAATTCGATATCTCTTAGCAGACTTCGATAATGTTCTTGGAACCTCGTCTCGATGACCCCCAAAACATCACGCTGCTGCAGCTCGGATGGATTGTAGTAGTTCCAACGGAACATTCTGCTAAAAAATCCGGCATCCGCTTGTGCGACATTTGCTCGAACTAAATAACGAACATCTAAAGCAGAGGGCTGATAAAGCTCCGCGTCTAAATCAGCGCACCTACTATATTGCTTTGCTGCGAGAAACGTTAACTGTTGATGAATATCACTTTCATAGCCAAATGAAAAATTGACGAAAAACAGAAGGAGGATCAAAAATTTATTCATATATAAAAACACTTCATCGGACAACTGACGTCGCCATATCCATTAACCTCAACTTGCCCTTTTTTTGCCTTCAAAACCTTTCTCGATGACCAAATACCATAGATGCACAAAAGCCCCAAACCTTATCAAAATTTAACACTGAGATAACGCTATTTATGGTCAATCCAAATCTCGTCACAAAGAACTAAGAGTGGTAATCAAACAACGCCTTTGGCAACATGGATTTGTGGATAAAGTAATTACTATGGGGGACGAAATATCATGAAAGCAGCAGTCTTAAGAGAACTAAACAAACCTTTACAGATTGAAGATGTTGAGTGCAATAGCCCGGGTCCACGTGAGGTATTGATCAAAACTGCGGCTGCAGGTGTCTGCCACTCGGACCTTCACTTTATCAATGGGTCTTATCCCCATCAACTCCCCGTCATCTTAGGACATGAATCGGCTGGTATAGTTGAGGCAGTTGGCTCAGCAGTGACCTACGTCAAGCCTGGCGATCATGTAATCACTTGCCTATCCGCTTTTTGTGGCCATTGCGAACACTGTTTAACTGGCCGTATGTCACTGTGCCAAGAACCGGAACTACAAAGGGGAACTGAAGAACCGCCGAGGCTTGCAAAGGGCGAAGAGCGCGTTGAGCAATTCTTAAATCTTTCCTCTTTCGCCGAATATATGCTCGTTCACGAACACGCAATAGCCAAGATTCGAGAGGACATGCCCCTCGACAGAGCAGCGCTTATCGGCTGCGGGGTGACCACTGGTGTTGGTGCGGTCATTCATACTGCCATAGTTGAACCAGGGTCAACTGTTGCGGTGATCGGTTGTGGGGGTGTGGGCTTATCGGCGATTAACGGCGCCGCAATTGCCGGCGCTTCTCAAATCATTGCCGTCGATATGATTGAAAGCAAGCTAGACCTCGCTAGAAAATTTGGCGCAACCGACGTGGTA
This sequence comes from uncultured Pseudomonadales bacterium, assembly GCA_964647295.1. Classification (GTDB taxonomy): domain Bacteria; phylum Pseudomonadota; class Gammaproteobacteria; order Pseudomonadales; family Azotimanducaceae; genus UBA4421. The sequence goes on along the minus strand of CAZYHH010000344.1, from coordinate 42 downwards.
AATGCGAAAAACGATGATCCTGTTCAAGCCGTAAGAGTCCTT
>CAZYHH010000343.1:0-3160 GCA_964647295.1 uncultured Pseudomonadales bacterium | reverse complement strand
GAGCAGATGAAGGGTGAGATTGATGCCGTGGTGGTTGGCGTGGGCTCGGGTGGGACGGCGGCTGGATTGGCTGATTTTTTTAAAGGAAAGAAATCTGATCTAAAAATGGTGATTGCCGACCCGGAAGGTTCGGTGGTGGCTGATGCTGTAATTCGTGGACAATACAAATACAAAGGTGGTTCTTGGTTTGTCGAGGGCATTGGCGAAGACTTTATTCCCACCAACATTGATCTCGATTTATTGGACGACGCTGTGACGGTTGCGGATTCAGAAGCTTTTGGAGTCGTCCAGAAGCTTCTTAAAGATGAGGGCATTCTGGCGGGTTCTTCTAGTGGGACATTGATCAGTGGAGCGATCAAATGGTGTCAAAAACAAACAGAGTCGAAAAAAGTCGTCACCTTCGTTTGTGATACTGGTAATAAATACTTATCCAAAGCTTTTAATCCGGCCTGGTTAAAAGACAATGGGTTAGTGAGGTTGCCTCAGCACGGGAATTTACTGGATTTGGTCAGTAAAAGGGCGGACAAGGGTGAGATGGTCAGCGTGACCACTGAGAATACCTTGTTGACAGCCTATAACCGAATGAGAGGGGCTGACGTCTCTCAATTACCGGTTATCGATGATGGGCGTTTGGTGGGTATCGTTGATGAAGAGGATCTGCTCTTGAACGTGTACCGCAATGAGAGTCTTTTTTCTGCTTCGGTTAAATCGGTGATGGTCTCGGACCTAGAAACCCTTGATGTCCAATCTGAAGAGGCTGAACTTTATGACACGTTAGCTAATGGGAAGGTAGCCATTTTATTTGATGAGGATGCTTTCGTAGGGTTTATCACCAAGGTAGATCTGATCAACCGATATAAGAGCGCCTTTGCCCTAAGCTAAATGCTATGAACAACGACGAAAAGAACTATCAGTTTGCGACCAAGGCGATCCATTCAGGTCAAGAACCCGATCCTGTTACCGGGGCCGTCATAGCGCCGATTTATGCGACGTCGACTTACGCGCAAGAAAGCCCAGGTATTTTTAAAGGCTATGATTATTCGAGAACCAGTAATCCGACTCGAAAGTCCTTGGAAGTGTGTATGGCCGATCTGGAAGGAGGAGGGACTGGGTTTGCCTTTGCCTCTGGAATGGCTGCTACGGCCACTATCCTGGAATTATTAGACTCAGGGGACCACGTCATCAGCATGGATGATGTCTATGGTGGTACCTATCGTCTTTTCGAAAACGTTAGGAAGCGATCTGCAGGAATTGGGTTTTCGTTTGCCAACTTAAGTGATCCGGAAAGTCTTCTGGCGAATCTCCAAGAAAACACAAAAATGATATGGGTTGAGAGTCCATCAAACCCATTACTCAAAATTGTAGATCTGGGACGGGTTAGCGCATTTGCCAAAGAGCACGGATTGATTACCGTATGTGATAATACCTTTTGCTCGCCTTATATTCAGAAACCGTTGGAGCTTGGATTTGATTTGGTCGTGCATTCGGCCACCAAATATTTGAATGGTCATTCCGATGTGGTAGGCGGTATCGCTGTCTGTTCTAATCGGCGGGAAGACTTGGCTGAGGATCTCGGTTTTTTATCGAATTCTATTGGCTCAATCATGAGTCCCTTTGATAGTTTTTTGGTGTTGCGAAGCCTCAAAACATTACCGGTACGTATGCAGCAACACTGTGTGAACGCGTCGTTGGTTGCAAGCTTTTTGCAAACTCATGCTGGTATCGAAAAAGTTTACTACCCAGGACTATCCGATCATCCTAACCATGCAGTCGCAAAGTCACAGATGAATGGGTTCGGTGGTATGGTTACCGCCGTATTGAAAGGCGGTTTAGGCAGTGCAAAGAAATTTTTGGAGCGAACGGAATTGTTTACCTTGGCTGAGAGCTTGGGCGGGGTTGAAAGTCTGATCGAACATCCGGCAATTATGACTCACGCGTCGATTCCTCCTGAGATCAGAAAGGAGTTGGGTATCGATGATGGTCTGGTACGTTTGTCTGTTGGCATAGAGGCAGTTGATGACTTGATTGAAGATCTAGATAACGCGCTACTCAATCTTTAATAGTAAAAAAAATGGTAGCTCAGTTAAGTTTGTAACTAATGATTATTTAGAGGTCTCGTATCTAACCGCGCTGTGTTTTATTTCTTTATCGCAAATCAAGAGTCTTCCCATGCTTGAGTAGTCTGTTTTATTGTTAGTCCTTGCTTTTACGGAATAGTCCTATGACGTTAGTTAGAAACATATTGATTGGTATAGTTGGGTTGGTTGCAGCTGTCATTGCCGGAATCTATCTTTCGGGGAACGGAATGCTGTTGACTGTTTTTTGGGCGACCACCATGGGCGGGCCTGATTTGCCTTTTGATGAACGCTCAGCGGCGGAGGCTCCAGATTATTCTAACCCCGACAATTGGGCCGCACTTCCTACACGTCAGGGTGTAGAGGATATGATACCAAGGGGTATTGCGGATACCGATGTCCAAGGAACGGCTCCCGTCGATGTGTTTTTCGTCCATCCCACAGGTTTTTTGAGGGGAGAGTCGTGGACCTATTCCATGGATCAAGGAAGTGCCACGGAAGAAAATACACAATGGATGATGGCGAATCAGGCCAGTCCTTTCAATGGCTGTTGTAACGTCTATGCGCCGAGATATCGGCAGGCTAATATTTTTTCGTATTTTCAGGACGAGGATGTACGAGACCAGGTGTTGGGCTTTGCTTATCAGGATGTCAGACGAGCATTTGAGTATTTCATTGAACATTTTTCAGAGGGCAGGCCGTTTATATTGGCAAGTCATAGTCAGGGGACTCATCATAGCTCGCGCCTACTTCAAGAGGTCATTGACGATACCGAGCTTTCACAGCGGATGGTGGCTGCCTATATCATCGGCGGAACGATCCAACGTAAGGTGTTTGATGACATGAAGAGCGTTACATTGTGTGATGGTCCGGCCGAGTTAGGATGCGCGATTCATTGGGACACCTGGAGCGAAGCTGTCATTGAGACAGACATGCTCGGCGTAGCGGCTAACGTTTGCACGAACCCGCTGAGCTGGAAATTAGATGGTGGGTTAGTCGATAAAAATTTTCATCAGGGAGCAGTCGTGTCGTCCGGGATCTTTCAGGTGGAAATGTCTGGAGATGACATAGCTACAGGGGTGGTT
>CAZYHH010000342.1:0-3163 GCA_964647295.1 uncultured Pseudomonadales bacterium | reverse complement strand
CCTCTAGACGAAAGTTCGCCTTTGGATAATGTGGAACTGATAGAGAGAGAGTTAGCAGAATATAGCTTGGCGATGACCGAACGGGAAAGCTGGATCGTGTTGACAAAAATTGACGAACTCGACGAGAGCGAGATTGAAATTGTGTTGCTGGAGTTTAAGAGCAGATTCCCTGATAGAAGGATTTTTGCAATTTCCGCTATGGCAGATCTTGGCTTAGAAGAGTTGAAAAGAAACGTAATGACTGAGTTGTCATCTATGGATGCTCGTTTGAAAGATGAAACGGATTTTCAGGAGAAAGTGAAGAATCTTGAAAAGCGGATTAGTCAGGATGTCTTGTTACGATCTAATATGGAACGAGAGTCTATCGTAAAGGCAAAGGAGGTTGGCAGGCTAGAAGATGAGGCTGATGGCGCCCCTGAGGTCGTATATGTCAAAGACTGATATAAGAGATTCTTTAAAGATCAAACGGCGCATAGTGATCAAGATTGGTTCTGCTTTGCTTGCTCAATCTGGAGAGGGCATCCTGAGAGAGCGCATTTCAGAATATTGTCGTCAAGCCAGTCAGCTGATTGACGATGGTTATGAATTTTTGATTGTTACTTCGGGCGCGGTGGCCGCAGGGTTAGGTCGTCTCGGTATAAGAAACAGACCGACTAAGGTAAATGAATTGCAAGCGATAGCGGCTATTGGTCAGATGCAATTAATGCAGGCTTATGAGGAGGAGATTTCTGAGCGTGGTCATATTAGTTCTATGATACTCCTGACCCACGAGGATTTTTCTGATCGAACGCGTTATCTAAATGCCAGAGCGACTCTGACGAGATTGTTGGACTTAAAAGCGATTCCACTGATCAATGAAAACGACACAGTAGCGACCGATGAGATCCGGTTTGGCGATAACGATACGCTTTCTGCACTCGTCACGAATCTTGTAGACGCAGATCTGCAAATTATTCTTACTGATGTTGATGGGTTGATGAGTAAGGATCCCAATGCCTACACGGATGCGGAAAGGATTAGCCAAGCCTCTGCTGATGATCAAAGTCTTGAATTATTATCTAGTGATAGAACCAGCGATCTAGGTCGAGGAGGCATGTTGTCAAAAGTTAAGGCTGCTCGGCTAGCTAGCCGATCAGGAGCCGACACGATTATTGCTTCTGGCAAAGTTAGAGATGTATTGATTAGGATATTGGGCGGAGAGGATTTAGGTACCTATTTAATGGCTGAAAACAAGTCACTAAAGTCACGAAAACGGTGGATTGCCGATCAATTGAAGCCAGTAGGAAAAATTATGATTGATTCTGGTGCCGCAAAAGCGATCTCGCGAGGCGGGGCCAGCTTACTAGCGGTTGGCGTGGTAAGTGTATCTGGTGAGTTTGAGCGAGGAGACCTTGTCGAATGTTGTGATTTAGAAGGAGCAGTTTTTGCTCAGGGTTTAGTAAATTATTCTTCGAGTGATATTGAGAAACTTAAAGGACTTAATTCTGACAACTACTTGTCTCGCATTGACCATGTGTATGAAAATGAACTGCTACACTGCGATAATTTGGCATTGATCTGATTCCCGAGACTAGGGATGTATTACCAATCTTGGGATAGATATCTTGATTAGGAAGCTAGCGCCTTGATTTTTTTGTTCAATCTAGACTTGTAGCGGGCTGCCTGATTCTTATGAATTATGCCTTTCGAGATCATCTTATCGATGACGGGCACCGCTTGAACAAATGCATCGTTTGCTTCTTCAACATTGTTTGCTTCTATTGCCGCATTCACTCGCTTAATGTAAGTTCGCGCCATAGATTTTTGGCTAGCGTTACGGATTCTGCGCTTTTCTCCTTGCCGAGCTCTTTTTCTTGCTTGAGCACTGTTGGCCAAATTTCGCTCCTTTTTAGAGGTATTATCTCAAGGCCGGCAAATATGCCGCTGGAACCAGTATATGTCAACCGAGAATGAACAAAAATTAAGCCGTGAGAGTAGTCGAGACGTAGCTCGACAGGGAGTTGTCGTATCGTCGATGACCCTGCTTTCTCGAATTTCTGGTTTGATGAGAGATATCGCGTTTTCTTATGTTTTCGGTGCTTCTCATCTAGCGGATATTTTCTTTGTGGCTTTTAGGGTACCGAATTTTTTTAGGCGGTTGTTTGCCGAAGGTGCGTTTAATCAAGCTTTCGTTCCGGTGCTTGTAGAATTCAAAGCCAAAGGCCGAGACGAACTCCGTTACTTTTTGTCCTCCGTTTCCGGTTTATTTGGTTTGGTGCTTTTTGTCTTTGTTTTGATGGGCGTGTTTGGTGCTGAACAGTTAACCACGCTTTTCGCGCCGGGTTTCATTTCGGACACTGAAAAGTTCGCTCAGACATCCGAACTTGTGCGAATCATGTTTCCTTATATCGGATTTATCTCGCTAACTGCTTACGCGAGCGGCGTACTAAATGCACATGACCGGTTCGCTATCCCAGCGATCACGCCAGTTTTGCTAAATTTGTGTCTTATATCGGCGTCTTTACTTTGGATAGCGGGTTTTTTTGAGGGATCTGCGGCTGTCGTCGTTTTATCTTGGGCTGTCGGGTTAGCGGGGATTGTTAAGCTGTGCGTTCAACTACCTTCGCTAAATGCACTAGGACTCTTGGTACGGCCGAACCTAAATCACCATCAGCCTGGCATAAAAGAGATAGGGATTTTGATTGTACCCGCCATCTTGTCGGCCTCGGTAGGACAAATTAACGCATTGGTTAACACTATTATTGCCTCTAACCTGGTTGCTGGGAGCATCTCTTGGCTTTATTACGCAGATCGTTTGCTGGAGTTGCCAGTTGGAATGGTCGCGATCGCCTTGAGCACCGTTATGCTTCCTCATTTATCTCGTTTGTCTTTAACCGGAGCTAGTAACAACTTTGATCGATTGATGAATTGGGGGATTCTCATGGGAATGGGGTTGGGCGTTCCTGCTGGAATAGGACTTTATTTTCTGTCTGTTCCTTTGATCGCTGCGCTGTTCATGAGTTTCGATGGAGGGGCAATGACAGTACGTGATGTGGTGATGGCAAGTCGCGCGTTAGAGATGTTTGCGATCGCGTTGCCTGGCTTTGTTTTGGTCAGGGTGTTGTCTTCGGGGTTTTTTTCTCGCAAAAATACTCAACAACCTTTTCGATACGCTAGCATTGCG
>CAZYHH010000341.1:0-3184 GCA_964647295.1 uncultured Pseudomonadales bacterium | reverse complement strand
ACAGTATGAAAATCAAAGACCTGATCGCCAGTGAAATCGAGAAAGCTTTTGTGACAATTGGTTTATCTGGACCAGCGCTTGTAAAAACAACCAATAACCCAGAACTAGGCGACTATCAAGTAAATGGGGTGATGGCAGCAGCGAAAAAGGCAAATCTAAATCCTGATGAAACTGCTCAAAAGGTAATAGAGGCTGTCAAATTGGATCACATCGCCACAAAAGTAAACTACGCTAAACCTGGCTTTATTAATATCCAACTTTCACCAGAATTCCTCGGCAGTATTAGTGCCGGAACTTTGGAAGCTGCTACTGAGACCCTGACCATAGTTGTTGATTATTCGGCACCAAATCTTGCCAAAGAAATGCATGTAGGCCATTTAAGAAGCACCATTATCGGAGATTGTATCGCTCGTATCCTAGAAGCAAAAGGCCATAAAGTTGTACGCCAAAACCACGTCGGTGACTGGGGAACTCAGTTCGGCATGCTACTAACTTATATGGCTGATTTAGAACAGGATTCACTGTTGCTCTCTGATCTGGAAAACTTTTATCGTCTAGCTAAAGAGCGCTTTGATTTAGATGCTGACTTCGAAGAACGAAGCAGGCAGGCGGTGGTAAATCTTCAATCTGGACAATTATTTGAAACAGAACATTGGAAGAAATTCATCAAAATCTCCATGTCTCACTGTCAAGAAATCTATAAGAAACTGCGTGTAGGCCTGGACAATAGTCACACCTTCGGCGAGAGCTTTTATAACGAGGCGCTCCCAAGCGTGATAAAAAGACTCGAAGCCAAGAATTTAATAGAAATCTCAAATGGCGCTAAATGCATTTTTTGGAAAGAAAATAAATCACCCTTAATAATACAAAAATCCGATGGTGGGTATCTGTATGCTACGACTGATCTGGCGGCCATCGCATACCGTATCAAAGAGTTAAATGCTAATCGGATTCTTTATTTCGTTGATTCAAGACAATCTCTTCATTTTCAGCAAATATTTTCGGTGGCGAATTTAGCGGGTTTCAATCCTAATGCCACGGCCCTGGAACACATGGCATTTGGCACCATGCTTAACGACGATGGAAAGCCTTTTAAAACTAGGGAAGGTGGCCTAATAAAACTAATGCCTTTGATCGAAGAAGCTATCCGGCGGGCAACCGATACAGTCTTGAAAAAAAATCCAAAAATGCCGAAAAGAGATGCCTTGCAGATAGGCGAAACGATTGGTATCGCCGCGATCAAATATGCTGATTTATCGAAAAATAGGACTAACGACTACATCTTCGACTGGGACCAAATGTTGTCACTAGAGGGTAATACCGCACCCTATATTTTATATGCATATACAAGAATCCAAAGTCTTATCGCTCGAAGTGCTGAGCCAATCAAAATCTTGGAAGGGTGCGTGATTCCCGAGGGCGAGTCAGAAAGACTGTTATGCGTAGAAATTAGTAAACTAGATGATGTTGTTGATCAAGTTGGCCTAGAAGGATTTCCCCATCTTCTATGTAGTTACCTTTACCTACTTGCAACGAGATTTAGTCAGTTCTATGAAAACTCGGAAATCCTCAACCAACCGCAAAAAATAAAAAATCGAAGACTATCCATAGCACATGCTACAGGCATCACGCTGAAAAAAGGTCTAAGCCTTCTAGGAATCGACACCGTAACAAAAATGTAACTTTCCATCTCCAGCTAGCTAAGCCGGCGTTCCAACATGATTCGGCATTGAATAAGTCTTCAACGTAGTGACGAAATCGTCGAGAACCGATAAATGAACGGACTCGGCATTCTCAACCCACTGCTTTAGACGTTTTAGGACCTCCGTAACATCACTTCCTCTTTGGAGCCAAATTGATTCAAGGTCCAGCTTCAAATCATGAATTTTTTTTATTTTTTCATTACTTTCTAACAAGAGCCCAATTCGTATTTTTTTACTCTGATCAAGCATTGCCTCATTGACGGTTAACAATTTTGTCGCTTTTTTATATAACTTTCTTCCAGCTTTATCGGCTTTTTTGTACTCAGTTTCCACTACTGGGCCCAATACTTCTTCAGCAAAGCGCGCCATAATACTAAATCGATCATTTAATAGCGCCCAAACACTTTCTGTATCCAGTTTTTGTTTAGCTACAACTCGTTGAACAACAGGGCCTCTAGAGACAACAGTTGCAAGACCTAGCAGACAAAACAATTCAATCCACAGCCACCCTATATCAAACTCAAATTTCTTGCGCGACAACTTAGCCGAGTTAGGGTAGGTATGATGATTGTTATGCAATTCTTCTCCTCCAATTAATACTCCCCATGGCAGAATATTTCTCGATACGTCGGGAGACTCGAAGTTTCGATATCCTAAAGCGTGGCCAACCCCGTTAATTATTCCCGCCGCAAAAAATGGTATCCAAACCATTTGGATAGCCCAAATGGTGATCCCCAAAACACCAAAAAAGAACAAATCCAACACCAACATAAATGTGATGCCGAGCGAATTACGACAGTACAACTTATTTTCCAACCAATCGTCAGGGCAACCCTTCCCATAACGGCTTAACGTCTCTTTATCTGAGATCGCGCTCTTATAAACCTCTACGCCATTCCATAAAATCCTAGGCAATCCCTGTTTAACAGGGCTATGTGGATCATCCGATGTTTCACATTCTGCATGATGCTTACGGTGAACCGCAGTCCATTCTCGGGTTACTTGTCCCGTAGTCAACCATAACCAGAATCTAAAAAAATGAGAGATTGCAGGCCCCAGAAGTACGGAGCGGTGTGCAGAAAACCGATGCAGATAGACAGTCACCGAAACTATCGTGATATGAGTCACTACAAGCAAATACAGAAGCACTTCGCTTACTGAATATCCCCAAATCCCATCAATTGCCCACTCCAACATCTATGAACCTTTTTCTCTAGAAGTACAGAAACCAATTCTGACATATAATTAGAATTATTCTAATAAATCAAACAATCGCATCTAAACTAGGGATTTCAAGATGATCCAGAATATGAGCTATACCGATTTAATAACAAGCAATGAAGTTTTTTCAGTGCCTGCATCAGAGCTGAGAATATTTGATTGTCGGTCAGATCTCTTAGATAAAGATTATGGAATAAACGCCTATCTGGAATCACACATCGATGGCTCTGATTACCTTTCTGTTGATGACCACCTGTCTG
>CAZYHH010000340.1:0-3188 GCA_964647295.1 uncultured Pseudomonadales bacterium | reverse complement strand
ATTCTGAGCATAAAGACTGTGTCCATAACGTGACGTACTCAGGCCCATTTAACCCACTAGGACTGCGGGTAGTATGATAATATTCTAATTGCCCATGACGTGAGTTATCAACTCCATCTAACCCGCTAGGACTGCGGGAAAATTCGCCCCTTTTTACAAGAGGGGCAACTTGGAGCCTACATTCGGTGTCCATAGCGAGGCATGCTCAGGCCCATTTAACCCGCTAGGACTGCGGGAACTCTTCTCTTCTAACGGTATAAAATTGATTCATTTGAATCCCTTTCCTAGTTAGAAGTTTTGGACTTCGCTTGCGGAAAATTGAAGAATTCCCTCAAAGCCAAACTAAACTCGGCAGCGAGGGGAGTCTTCTCCCTTTTCACCGACAACGTCGGCGCGGAGAACTTAAATTTCTCCAAAAGGAATTCTCCATGAGTCTTGATATTCAAGGCCCCAACGAGGTCACAATTTTCACTGAAGTACCCGCAGGACGGGCAGACGTAAGTGTTAGTCGTCTTCCTGTCTTGCTTGTGGAATTCGCCACACTCAGGACACTTTTGAGAAGTATACTGAGGGGGAACAATCACGAACGGTACTTCATTTTTCAAGCACCAGCGGACAACAATATCCCGAACGTCTTCCTGCCCAAAGCTATTCTTGGTGCGGCCAGTGGCAACTCCATCAATAGCGAAGGCAAGCTTTCCTTCGTATTTTTTATTGAAGGACTCTAGAACAGGGCTTAGCGATTCTTCTATCGCCGTGTATCGGTTGACCATTTTCTTTTGTAGTCGTCGATACATTTTTCGCCGCTGTGCAGAGTTTAGCTTGTATGATACTTCATCCTTTTTCTTGGGGCGGAGTTTCGCGTTAAACACGTCCCTCGCCTTTTCGATTTCGGAAACAGACATAGGTTTAGCAAGCGTAACGCCTCCATTCTCCATGACTTCTGAGAAAGTTAACCAATTTTCTTCTTTTTGATTAACATCCATCCCGATAACGTGTTCTGGCATGTAGAATTCCTTTTCGTCTTCTACCATCAGAACTAATTCATTATCCGGACGCTCTTCCAAGCTATTGAATACAATATTGCCACCCCGCCAAGTATCGTCAACCAAGTCGAGGTTGTCGTAATAACTTTCTTCAAAGGTAAGGGAAATTTCCTCACCTTTTTCGAGGGTCTTAATGGTGATGGTCTTTTCGTCGGCGTTAACTTTTAGTTTGCCGTCTTTAAAGTTCATCGCCTTATTAGACTTTATTTGTATTCCGTTCTTCGGGAACTTCTTGTTTCGGTTCTTGTAGCTCTTGTATCGCTCGACAACGTGCCAAAGAATATCATCCATAGATGATTTTTGTATGTTTTCGAGTTCTCCATCAGACAAAACAGATTCAATGATCTCTTTCACCTCTGGTAGAGCCTTTACGTGCCGCAGGCTCGCAACGTCTTTATCTTGCTGCTTTCCTGCATAGTCACCGTCCCAGACTTCTCCTGTGAACTTAATGTATTTATTGTCGATGCTCAGAATTAAGCCGTCTTCAACCCAATCGTTGAATAGGGCTGCGAACTTGCGCTGCAAAAGGTCAACCTTCTGCTTATATTGCACAAACTCCTGAGTCAGTTTTATACCAGTCAGCTTTACGCCAGTCGGTATCTTCATTTTGATCGTATTATTTTGTTTCATACTAGTCTAACAGCTAGCAATCCATGCATTGAACTGAAGCTTTTATTAGAGTAACAGGGTATTACGAAGGAGTCAACAATAAATTATATATAAATTTCTTGCCCGTCACCGACTTTATTGTTGATCTCCTGTAGTCGGGAATCTACGCCATAATACTTTTCCCACATAAGTGTCGTTTCTGGGTACCAATCTATTTCGGGGAGCTCCCTGAACGCTGGTGTTATTTTGTGGCGTCTATCTGGCCTTTTCTTGCAATCGAAATTGTGATTTTTTTGCCACATCCAATCTTTGTAGTCTTTATTCCATTTTTCCTGCATGTGTAGCTCGTTGTTTTCGCCCAACCAATTTGTCCCGTCTTGAAATTTTCCGTGGTCTACTAACTTAAAATCTTCAGAAATATCTACGAACATTTGTAAATGAGACTCGCTAATCCTGACTTGCCAATCTATATCCTCAAATCCGCCACCACGAAACCTTTCGTCAAACCAGCCATTTTTTAAAATCATCCTCCTGTTTATACAAAACCCCCCGTAACGAAGGATGTTTATTTGCAGATACTCATTTGAATCTATCGCCTCGTTTAAGTATTCGTACCAACCATCCTTAAATATCGCATCATCATTGCAAACTAGAACCCATTCTTTATTACTTTTAAGTATGCATTGATTCCAGAGCTTGGTTAAACCACTTTTCTCTGAAAATACTAAGGTGCTTGTGTTCGGAAGCCCCGATGTATAATAGACGGAATCAAGCTCCTCTGGTGCGTCATGTATGAATAATAATTCGGGACGATTATCATTCGGGGTTGTTCTAAGGAAAGTTTTAACAAAAGTTTCGACCCTGTTGAGCCTATTTCTTGTCGGTACCGCTACGGAAAAGTTGCTCATTTTACCTATCGGACGGATTGGTGATCCGGTGCAGTGACCAATCGACTTCTTTACCGTAACTCTCCATTATCCATTTGCGAGCAAGGCTTTGGGCCTCGTCCTCGGCCTCAACCTGAAGAATGTGGGAATTAACCTTATCTCCTCGATCATAGATAATCACAACCCACATATATATTATTATTTATTTATTACGTGTTTTTTCCAAAAACTTCATTGGATTGTTGTGTCACCCTGACAAAAGTCGCACATTTCGGCATGTCTTTTAGTTTTTTAGCGCCAATATAAGTACAAGCACTACGCAACCCACCAAGAATATGTTCCACAGTATGTTTAATGTTTCCACGATGTTTTATTCTTATTGTTTTCCCTTCTGAGGAGCGATACTCCGCAACACCGCCATGATATTTGTTCATAGCTGTATCGGAGCTCATCCCATAAAATGTTTTATACTTCTCTCCGTCTACTATTTCTTCTTGCCCTTCTGATTCAGTATGGCCTGCCAGCATCCCGCCCAGCATAACAAAATCAGCACCAGCACAAAAGGCTTTGGCCACATCGCCAGCACATACGCACCCACCGTCAGCCATAATATGCCCACCAATCCCATGAGCAGCATCCGCGCATT
>CAZYHH010000339.1:0-3205 GCA_964647295.1 uncultured Pseudomonadales bacterium | reverse complement strand
CATCGTTCGGCGACAGCATGGGATGTGTCTCGGAGGTCCCCTTCTGCTGGCTGATCTCGGCGATGGGCTCGTTACGCATTCGCTTCTCAGCAAAAGCCTTATCTAAAACCGTTCCCTTAAAAGTGGTCTCCTGGAACGCTAAGCCGTCGCTCTGATTCATGTTGTGGGGAATCGCCAACCCCTCAATACCCTTGGTGCGTAAGGCATCTAACCAGTTCCACAAATCCTCGGGATTCTCTGACTCCGCTGAGCTAAAAGGACGAATAGGCACCTCAGAGCCCCGAAAAATTACATTCCGATGTAAGTGTCTATTCCCGGGCGTCGGCGTGTACTCGTATCCGATAAAAGTCGTAAACTTACCGGGATCGTTATGTCGTTCAGCAGCGTCAATAATCTTCTTCCAAGCATACTCCCAGACCCTGGGACCCATGAACTCCAGATTCTGACTGCCGAGCTCTCTCATGCGACGGACGGTAACATAAAGAGGGCTGTTTTTAGGTACTAGATCTTGGGCATCTGGATGTCTATAAAAAGGAGCCTCAGGTTCGATTTGCGCTGCAAATACTCCAAGATATCTCGCATGATCAGAGACCATCAAAAAATCCAAAGGCGCCCCATTGATTCTCAACTGCATGCCAGCAGGATGATCAATCGGTTCGCCCTTAGCATAACGATACGCGTCATCTGGAGTGGTTCTCACATTAAACATAAACGCATCAAAGGAGTATCTAGTATGGATATGCGTGTCGCCAAAATAGGCAGAGCGTTTAATCATCGCCCTATCAAGATCCTTACCTATCGCAAAATAACTAGAAAATAAATAGACAAAAAATACCGTTGTTGAAAATGACATACGCATGATCCTATCCATCTGGAGCTCCGGCTAACCCATTACGAAAACCATTAAGACAGGAAATGAATGTTACGGCAAATGGACTCTAAACCGGCCGATCGCCTTCAATGGTTACTCGCTCCATAAGTCGCTCCTGAGGGAAATAATCAGCACAAGCATAATGCTGGGCGGCCCGGTTATCCCAGAACGCGATTGAATCTTCTCGCCAGCAAAATCGACATTGGTACTCAGGCTTATTTGCGCTGGCAAACAACTTATCTAGCAGCGGTTGAGATACTTCCTCAGCCATCCCCTCTATTCCAACCGTAAACAGAGAATTCACGTAAATAGATTTGTTCTGAGTGACCGGGTGCGTACGAACAATCGGATGAAGCACCTCAGGATACTTTGCCGAAAACCTGGACATTTGATCTTCACTGGCACCACTCTTTACTAAATGAGCACGCAAGGGCTCGAAGCGATGGACAGCCTTGCGTCCCTCTATTAAGCATTTAGTCTGGTCATCCAGGCCTTTGTAGGCCAATTCCATGTTAGCAAATAGTGTGTCGCCGCCTATGGCGGGCACTTTTCGCGCCACCAAGATAGAGCCCAAAGAAGGCTCTGAACGCCACGTGACATCCGAGTGCCAAATCGCCGTATCTGACGGCGGGTTGTCCGCATGATGGTGAAGAATCAATACCTCAGGGAAACCTTCCTTCGGGTTCACCGGGTGCGTCTCTAAGACCCCAAACTGCCGAGCAAAATCTAAATGTTGCTGCGTGTCAACTTTTTGATCCCTAAAAAAGATCACCTTGTGCGTAACCAGCTGTTCTTTAAGCCAATGCACAGCATCGTGGGCGAGAGGTTGACTCAAGTCGATCCCTTCAATTTCAGCGCCTATCTTGGGTGTAAGCTGCACAGCGACCGCCATCTCTGCTCCTCGTCATTACTCAAATTAGTCAAAACCCACTAGGCTTATCTCGCTAAGATCCTCGCATCCTTGATAACCTTATTAACTTATAAAGACACACAGGTACCCGCTTCGAGACTCTCGGTATCAGGATTGTGGAGGTTTTTCAGATAACCAGCCGAAGAAGGGCTAAAAAACACAAACCGCTTGGTCGTAAAATTATAATTAAACGTCTCTCCGATACTGTGTTCAGGGTAAGTACAGACTACATAATCGTCTTGAGTTGAAGCAAAAGGCTTTTCGCAAAGGTAGCTACCGCCGTGTATATCGCCTGTCAGGAGACTTCGGTCCTCATTAAACTTTATCGTATAAGTGCGTTTTTGAAAGTCGGTAGCCATCCAAGCACCGCCTATTTTTGCGATCCCGGTAGCCAACTCTGTTTGGCAAACTAAATGTTCTTCTGCCCGAGACTCCGCAAATACCAGACTCGCGAAAAGTAGTGCTATCAACGCTGCGACCTTGATCGGAATTCCTTCGAAAGCGACTATTAACATCATCAACAGACTGACTCTTACGCGACTGCTTCTCCTATTTCCTCTGAGCTCATACCCCAATGGTCGGCGCCAAAATCAAACAAGAGCTTCGCCTCGTTTTCATCCAAGCCGTCGGCGCCCGCTACTTGAAAAGCAAGTTTCATGGTAGCTTCACGCATGTCTTTATCGGTTATTCTTGAAGCGGCTTGAGCAATCACATCATTTTTTTCGCTTTCAGTGAGTTCTAATGCGAGTTCCACCGTGTCACAGAATGTATTCGTTAATTTTTTATACATAGAATGATCCCAATCGCTGTTCTGTAATCCAGATATCAACTCTATTTTTCGAAGCATGGATTCGGCTTCCTGATTCGAAAGGAGTCCGTCCCAGCAAGCGACTAGCGCAATAATTTGAATGCTTTGGGCCATAGAATTTTCCGGTAAAGGTTTCACCTGCTTTTGTTTCCTTATCGTTTGCTATTGATTTTCCATGGCTTTCGTCAAAGCCTGATAGTTGATCGACGCGAGCACACAGATTGTCGGCTGACCGTCCCGAAACCAACGAGCAGACTCTTTCATGTAGATATTTGCAGCGACCCCACCTGATCCCGACGAACCTTTTTCTTCTAACCCACGTATGTAGTTAGTGACTTCCTGTCTGGCATCCGCCATCGCTGATTCACGAGCTTGATTTTCTTTCTTGGCGATTACTCGGGTACAGGCTGATGCGCTAAAATGATTCTCGACGTGTGTCGACGGCAACAGCACCCAATCCGGCGCCGCAAGTTCGTATCCAGTGTTGGCCTCCAAAAATTTATCCCAATCTTTCTTCTTAAAAAAACCATTGGATTTCGCCATCATATATTCGGCAAGTGAAGCGAATTTCAAGCGGCGCGCGGCAGATTCCTGTTTCTTTTGATACCGATCGAGT
>CAZYHH010000338.1:0-3211 GCA_964647295.1 uncultured Pseudomonadales bacterium | reverse complement strand
CCCACCCGATTCATTGAGCCACTGGGAATAGATGATCTGGCCATCTTCCACATCGACCCGATTGGCCGAAAGATAGTCTAGAAATTCTTGTGCTTGCCCACCTTGCACCTTGAAAACCGAATAACTCGACTGATCAAACAGGGCAACGCCTTGGCGAACAAGATCACACTCTCGTTGACAGGCATCGAACCAATTAGGCTTACCATAACTGTACTCATAACGAGACTGACCACCCAGCGCATACCAGTTAGGACGCTCAAAACCCGCCACCTCGCCCATCACCGCCCCGCAAGATAGCAACCGTTCGTGCAAGGGACTCTGATATACGTCCCTTCCTGTCGCGTATTGTCGATGGGGCCAGTGCATGTCATAAAGCAAGCCGAGCGTTTCCTTGGTTCGGTCAAATAAAAAAGAGCTGTCAGATTGAAAACTAAAGGTTCGTCTTATATCCACATCCCAAAGGTCCATAGGAGGCTTACCTCGGTGAATCCACTCAGCCAGCACCTTACCTGCCCCACCGGAAGACTGAATGCCTATGGAATTGAAACCACAAGCCACAAAAAAATTCTGTAGCTCCGGTGTTTCACCCAACAAGTATCGGTCATCTGGCGTAAAGCTCTCTGGACCATTGAAGAATAACTGGATACCAACCGAGTCGAGACCAGGATAACGAGACATCGCGTTGGCCAATAGAGACTCTAAATGGGGTAAATCTTCCGGCAAGCTCTCAAAGGCAAAATCATGAGGAACCCCGGCGGCGCCCCATGGCTTCGCGTTTAATTCAAAAAACCCCAAAAGCAGCTTGCCAGCATCATACTTATAGTAGGCCTGCTCTCCGGGGATCCTCAGCGTCGGCCTCATCTTATCAAAACCAACAATGGACTCGGTGACGATATAAAAGTGTTCTGCCGCGTGCAAGGGAATCGAGACACCGAATTTAGAGGCAAACTGTCTAGACCACATGCCACCAGCAAGCACCACCTGTTTAGCTCTTATAGTGGCCCCCTCGTCCAACTCAACGCCGACTGCTCTGCCATCACGCACCAAGAGTTTTTGGACTCTAATACCCTCTTTGATCGTCGCACCGAGCAAAGAAGCTCCCCGCGCCAACGCTTGCGTGGTATCAACCGGATTAGTCTGTCCATCTCCGGCCAGATAAACTCCCCCTAAGACATCGTCCACTCGAATCTCGGGCCAGTAATCTGCCAAGAATTCCCCGTTTATCACCTCGCAATCCACCCCAAAGGCTCTAGCCATGGTCGCTTGCCTTTTAAGCTCCTCCAAGCGCTCTGCATCCATCGCTAAGGTAAATGACCCAGTCGTCTGATATACGGTTTCGAGGGCCGTCTCTTTTGATTTAGACAGAAACAACACGGTGGTGTACTGAGCGAGCCGAGTCATATTTTGAGAAGCACGTAGCTGACCGACCAACCCTGCGGCATGCCAGGTCGTACCTGAGGTCAGCTGATTTTGCTCTAACAACAGGACATCCGTAATACCGAGCTGCGTCAGATGATAGGCCACAGAGCATCCCACGATACCGCCCCCAATAATCACTACTTCAGCAGAATCTGGTATTTCTGAATTCATGAGTTGCTCTTAGTTCTTAAATCGAGAATAGCGCAGCGAAACATCAGATGACACATTGACAGCTTATTAGTCTTCACGGCAATTCAAAACATCCGGTAGAGAGGTTAAAGTGAGCATTCTAAACAACTCAAAAGAGCCCAGATGCCATCAGCCAGCGAGCCAACACAAACAACACACAAAAAACGATGTGTGGTTGTTATGTATGACACTCTATGTCGTCATTTTATGCCATCTTACGGTAACGAATGGGTTAAGGCGCCCAACTTTGACCGTCTCACAAAAAGGTCGACCCAATTCCAGAATTTCTATGTGGGCTCTATGCCTTGTATGCCGGCGCGCCGAGAAATGCATACAGGCAGGTACAATTTTTTACATCGCTCTTGGGGTCCGCTTGAGCCCTTCGACGACTCCATGCCTTCGATCCTAGACAAGAATGGTGTCCACTCTCACAAAGTCACCGACCATCACCATTACTGGGAAGATGGCGGTGCCACCTATCACCAGCGCTATACGACATTCGACCTCGTTCGGGGTCAGGAAGGCGACAAATGGATAGGCGACGTCGAAAAATTAAGAGACGCCAATTTTGGTGCAGAAAGATGGCCGGAGCACCAGAGACTCCCCTTTCAAAAGCAGGACAACATCAACCGCGAGCACATGGGCAAGACAGAACTCCAACCCCAATACAAAACATTCAGCCTCGGTTTAGAATTCATCGAGCGGAATGTCGATGCCGATCGATGGTATTTGCAGATCGAAACCTTTGATCCACACGAACCCTTTTTTACGCACAAGGAATTCCAAGACCTGTATCCGCATGAGTATGATGGGCCAGAGTTTGACTGGCCTCCCTATCGTGAAATTCGTGAAGACGAGCAAACCGTCGAGCACATTCGCTATATGTATGCATCGTTAGTCAGCTTCTGCGATCAACAACTCGGACGCGTCCTGGACATCTTCGACGAGTACAATCTTTGGGAAGACACGATGTTACTGGTCAACACCGACCATGGCTTTTTAATGGGAGAGCATGACTGGTGGGCCAAGGTCGTCACCCCATTTTTTCAAGAAATCGCGCACATACCCTTTTGGGCTTACGATCCCAGACTCCCAGAGTCCGTGGACCAAATGCGGACATCGTTAACTCAAACCATTGATCTAGCGCCCACCATCTTGGATTACTTTGATATCGCCATACCCAAGGATGTGCAGGGCGAGTCACTTACCTCAAGGATGGTCAGCGATGAATCAACGCGAGAAGCGTTACTCTATGGCGTGATGGGCGGACAAGTTAATGTGACCGACGGCCAATACGTATATATGCGCGGGCATGTCACTGAAGATAACTCACCGCTTTATGACTACACGCTAATGCCCACGCACATGCGCAGCTTATTTTCGACGAGAGAGCTTCAGCAGTGGGATAAATTTTCAGGATTCTCTTTTTTAAAGGGCTGTGAGGTCATGCAAATCCCGACCAGAACGCCAAAAGCCAGCCTCAGCGATGAGAATCCTTTTGGTCGGGGCAAGCGCGCGACGCTGCTCTTTGATGTTCTGGCAGACCCAGGACAAACTGCTCCGCTAGATAATCCCGACATCGAATCAAGAATGATCAGGCTGA
>CAZYHH010000337.1:0-3213 GCA_964647295.1 uncultured Pseudomonadales bacterium | reverse complement strand
TTATAGTCGACCATAGCAAAATAAACCATATGTCTTGAAGATCGGTCAAGCAAGGTTATTGATGACCGTTGTTTTAGTTTAGGGACAATAGTTCAGTTAGGTGGTGAAGTGCTTGGTACCCGAGCGGTAGCGATAAGAGAATTCTGGATTTTAGTTGGTGAAATCTAGAATTTATGTTGTCCACCGGATATTGCTAAGAATTTTGATACCACGTTGCAAAATCTATTAGGTTATACACAAGGAAAGTATGCCCTTGGTTACTACAATAATCCTTATTCAAAAGATGAAGCCAGGATTCTAGAACCAGAAAAGGCCTTGCTTTGATAGCAGCCTATGGGTTTTAGTAAGCCTTTAATCTTATCAATCATTTCAAGCTGTATTGATAAATTGAAAATACCTATAGTTAATTAAAATCACTAAGAAAAAACATATGAATACATGGTCTGCAACTGCCCTGAATACAGCTCCAGATTCTGAGAATAGAATCCATAGTGATGAGCTTGCAAAGGAATATGGGTTTGAAGGAGGTTTAGTGCCAGGAGTCACTATATCTGCGTATCTTGTTCATCCTTTAGTCGAGCTCTGGGGAAAGAATTGGCTAGATAAAGGATACGCAAATTGTCGAATTATCTCTCCGCTATATGATAAAGAACTATTTGAGGTTAAAACCGACATCATTGACTCTTCAAAAGCCAACACGACTTTAGTGAAGGGAAATGGCGTAGTCAGTGCACTTGCAGAAGTGGCATTGACTGAAGATTTACCGCTAGCCCCACTACTAAGAAAAGACCAATTAGGCGATGTTGACTATAAAGCACCCCAAGCTAGCAGAATAATTTGGGAGAGACTTAAATCTGAAGGATGCCGATCATTTAATTATTCTTGGGCCGACGAAAACCCATTAATATATTTAACTAACGAAGATCATTTACCTGAATTGCTTCAACCTAAAAAAGGTGGATATTCAAATTTGTCCTTTTTATTGGGCTGCTCTAATTGGATCTTAGCTGGAAATGCTTTCATGAATCCGTGGGTTCATTTGCAAACTATTTCTCAAAACTATAGAGCAGTCAGTTTAAATAGCTCTCTAATAGTTCAGATGGAAATCAATGAAATTTACGAAAAGAAGGGTCATGAATTTATAGATGTCTTTGTTAACTTATTTGATCAACACGATGAAATGTGCGTTATGACAATTAATTTAACGGCTATCTATAAGCTCAGAGGATCTTAAGCCTCGGCATACTACATTTATTCTAACTCTTGAATCTGAGGTTTAAATCACTCTCTAAATAGAGGCCAGCACCGTCATTCGTCTCGATTACTAATACCAGCTAACTGTAGGGGGCCCAACTGAGTAGCTGGAGGATCGGCACCGGGCTGATACAGGCAGTTGCACAGACTTGGAAAAGTGAGATAGTCTCTATGACAGGCTAGCGCAGAGAACAAACACCGATGGACATGAGCAAGACGAGCATGGTGCTCTGGACGCTGATCTTTTTGTTTTCGAGTCAGAGCACGAGCGTAGCCACCACACCAGAAAAAAACCAACGAACTCACTTGTCAGAGGCAGCTTGCAAGGGGTAATGCTATGAGATTTTTTTTCTGCCTAGTTTTTATTATATTAGCGATTGAGGTTCAGGCAGCTGATCACAATGTCTCCATTGATAGTGGCAGACTATCAGGGACCATCCTGGAAGATGGCGTCCGAGTATTCAAAGGCATTCCCTATGCAGCACCGCCAGTTGGAGAGTTACGGTGGCGTGCACCTGCGGCCCTACAAGGCTGGGAAGGTATCCGATCCGCGACAGAGTTCGGTTCCATCTGCCCTCAACCATCCGGACTGGCGGCCATGAGTGGCGGTCTTCTGCCAAAGACCGACGAAGACTGCCTTTATTTGAACGTCTGGACGCCTGCACTGTCCGCCGACGAGTCCCTTCCGGTGATGGTCTGGATTCACGGTGGTGGCCTGTTCCTTGGCTGGAGCAACCAGTCTGGCTATGACGGGCAAAAGATCGCCAATCGAGGCGTCGTGCTAGTGAGCATCAACTACCGACTCGGACCACTAGGTTTCCTAGCGCATCCGGCACTAACCAAAGAGGCAGGCTCCTCTGGTAACTATGGCTTTATGGATCAAGTCGCCGCACTCGAGTGGGTAGAGCGCAATATCAGTTCATTTGGAGGTAATCCAAATCAAGTCACCATCTTCGGGGAGTCAGCGGGCGGGACCAGCGTTATAACGCTACTCAGCTCGTCTTCAGCGAAGGGTCTTGTGGATGGCGCTATCGCACAGAGCCCCTGGTTCACGGAAAACAACGTTGCTAAGTTAGCCGGCGAAGCCAGCGCCGAAAACATGGGGTCCACCTGGACTGAAGCGATTGCACCCGGCAAGGGCCTCTCGGCGCTCCGGCAAATCCCTGCTGAGTATCTCGTTGGTGATGGCAAGGTCGATCTGCCTATGTATGTAACGGTGGACGGGGATTTTCTGGCTAGTTCTGTCGAATCGATATTCGCTGGTGGCAAACAGCTAGACGTTCCTCTCATCGTGGGCACCAACGCCGATGAAGGCACAATGTTTGTGACGATGGAGGGGTATGACAACAGAGCAGATTTCGAAAAAGGCTTGAGAGATATTTACGGCGATGCCTCAGCCGCTATGCTAGACCTCTACCCAGTGACCGAGGACAAGGAGGTTCGAGGCGCGGTCAACCAGTGGCTCACTGACACCTGGTTCCTGAGAGCCGCCCGGGGCTTTCTCGACAGCGCATCCAATAAAACTTCTCCGGCTTACCAGTACCACTTCACTCGAGCCGTGCCAGGCAACCCTCTTGGAGCCCATCACGGGGCTGAACTGCGTTACGTATTCAACTCGCTAGGTGGCCAAAGCGCATTCGGTGGTAGCACGGCGGCTGAAGACCTGGCGCTAGCAGAATCGATTATCGCCTACTGGACTCAGTTCGCGAAGACCGGGAACCCCAACCTCAACGGGCTCGAGCCTTGGCCGGAATATGGCGCAACTCGATCCTATCTGGAGCTGGGTGACAATATCAGGAGCGGTAGAGCGCTCGGAGCGCAGCGGCTCGACCAACTAGAGGCCAATCGCAGGACTACCAAGTGAGCTGAGCCCATCTCATCGTTCCTTCAATAGTATTTGACGATTAATTTGAGCTGTCTAAGGTAGCGTTTTAGATCCGCTATATTGTTGGATGGGTT
>CAZYHH010000336.1:0-3219 GCA_964647295.1 uncultured Pseudomonadales bacterium | reverse complement strand
GGCCGATGATTTAGGAGGTAGGATTTTCGAAATAACCTATAATTGCACCGCCTCAGAACCAAATTTTGTAAATCGTGAAGCTCAGTAGATTCAGAATTCAATGGTATCTGACTGATTAGTCTGGAAGGTCTCTATACGAAAACGGCGTGTACTTATGAGTGGGAATAAAATTAATAAAATCAATAACCTACATAAATTTTAAATGATTCAAAAACTGGCCCTTTTGGTGACAATGTTACTGACTTCCGTATCCTGTTCTCGAGAAATGGAACATTCTATTAATGACACCAATGAAAGGGTTAAACAGTATTTGGATGGAGTCGTTAAAAACGAATTCCCCGGGATTCAATATCTTGTCATTAACAAGGAAGGGACAATATTTGAATACAATGGTGGATGGAGGGATGTAAAAAACGATCTTCCCGTTACTCCCAATACGACTTTTATGATGAATTCTTCAACTAAACCAGTTGTTGCCTTAGCAATTCTTCTACTGGCTCAAAAAGGAGCTCTTTCACTGGATGATTCACTTAGCCTCTATTTTCAACAGCATCCTTATGGGGATAAGGTAAAAATCAGGCACCTATTAAACCAAACTTCAGGGATTTCGGATCCGGCTCCTTTGAATTGGTTTCATTTGCCTGAAGAGCATGATACTCATAACGAAAATCAATTGTTGCAAGTCATTTTGGCCCAAAATAGTGAACTTGATTTTGAGCCAGGAGAAAAATATCAGTATTCAAATATTTCCTATTGGCTACTTGGTAAAGTCATCGAGAAAATAAGTGGAGGAGCATACACGGCCTATATCGAAAACAATATCTTCTTACCTCTTGGAATCAAAGATGAGGAAATGGGTTTTCGTATTCATAACCCTGCTTTGCAGGCAAAGGAATATCATCAGCGTTTTAACCTCATTCATGGCGGGTTGAGAATGATTGTGGCCAGTAAGTATATTGGAGGTATTGAAAAAAGCTGGAAGCAAATGAATTATGTTTATCATAATGGCGCAGCTTATGGAGGACTTTATGGGAACGCTCGAGGCATAGCCAAGCTATTAAGAGACCAGTTAAAGAGAGAGTCAATCATTTTGTCTGCTGGGATGAAAGACCACTTTTATACTCAACAGAAAAACAGTGACAACGAATCGATAGAAACAACACCTGGTTGGCATACAGGTCTGCTAAAAAACAACCGGTATTTTGGAAAACCAGGAGGAGGGATTGGCTCTCACAGCAATATCAGGATTTATCCTGAAAAAGGAATCGCAACGATATTTTTTATTAATCAAATTGAATTTAGTTCAGAATCGGTCAACGGATTCAGTGATTTTTTGGATAATGAATTTTTAGATTCAATGTATGTGCATGGGGAGTAGCCAATTGACTAGAGTTCAATTTGCCGATTAATACATTTGTTCTGTAGAACAAAATTTTTATTATTTAGGGATAAAGAGAAAGAAA
Source organism: uncultured Pseudomonadales bacterium (assembly GCA_964647295.1). Taxonomy (GTDB): domain Bacteria; phylum Pseudomonadota; class Gammaproteobacteria; order Pseudomonadales; family Azotimanducaceae; genus UBA4421. Next base: position 1,756 of record CAZYHH010000336.1, on the reverse strand, counting down.
ATGATTGATAAAATAAAAAACAGTCGTGACAAAGATATGGCAAACTCTTTTTTATCCCTCTGTATCCCTCTGTATCCCTCTGTATCCCTTTGTTTGTAAGGGTTTCAGAAGTGTCTACTATTGAGTGGGAATAAAAGGAAGTTATATGAAAGCAATTACAGAAAATCATTTTGTGATAAAAATATTTTTCCTTGGGTTGTTAGGTGTCTTGTCGCTTCTTCTGAGCAATTTTCAAAGTGCCATAGAACTGCCTCAGGAAATTACATCTCAATATAGTAGTACGCAAATACAGTTTCTTATGTTAATCAACCCCTTAATACTGTTGTCTATATCAGTATTGATTGGGAATTTATGTTTTAGAAAGGTTGGACTTGAAGCACCAATACTCTCAACAAATTTTGGTTTACAGGAAAATCTACCTCTAATTAAAGACTTTCTGAAGATCGGCGTTATAAGCGGAATAGTGGTCGGAATAATCCTAATACTAATTTCTGTGGTTAGTGAGAAAGTGATTAGCAGTGAATTGGTTAACTCTCCGCTAAGTTCTAGTCTCAACATCATAACTAGATTGATGTATGGGGGGATAACAGAAGAAATTCTTATGCGTTTTGGCTTAATGACCTTTCTAGTTTGGATAATAGCTAAAATAAGTAACTCCGAATCGAATTGGGTTTTTCTCTTCGCCATATTAATTTCTTCGCTAATGTTTGCCCTCGGACATTTACCAATAGTTTACGAAACTGTTGAGGTTGTCTCTTTTGGTTTAGTTACCTACATACTTATAGCTAATTCAATCGCTGGAATGGTGTATGGGTATTTGTATTGGAAAAAAGGATTGGAGTGTTCAATGATTTCCCACATGGCTACCCACATTACTTTTGTCGTGGCTAATTTTTTATTCTAAGCATTGTTGCCTTATCAAATAATCGGAATAAGAGAGGGTAAGAGTTACACGTTGTGTAACGGTAGAAAGGAAGTTTGCCGATATTTATGAGAAATAATGTTGTAGACAAAATATCGGTGTTTTTTTAGCAATAATACTCGTGGGACATTATGGGACAAGCGGGTATCGCAGGAATTTTGGCTGAAAGGTACTTTGATAATAGAACCAAAACAAGGCTGGCTTCCACTTAACACCCCGGACCCTTTTTAGCGTTTCTTTAATTGTTATTGATTCTGGTTGGGTACATTTTAGACGCTAGTCATACTGCAGACTTTCTAACCAAGAAGGGTCTTCAGCAATGAACCGGCAGGTTTCTCTAACCGCTATTTCAATGCTGCGTACCTGCATATCTACGTCTGTGCTTTTGTCTAACAAACAGGCATTAAATATCCTGTCGCACTTTGCTTGAATTTTCTCTTTGGCCAAACGCTGTTCTTCCATTTTTTTGTCAGACTCCTCTTTGATTCTAAGGCTTCACGCCTAGCGTCCCCCATTGCTTTTCTTTCGGCAAGCATCTTGTCTAATAAGACACCCAGTTCTTCTTTTGTAGCATTAGGGGGTGATGCTACTATGGACAGCTATTCCAGCTAGGAGTTGGTAATTCGCCTCGATCTAAAACCAAAAGAAGAAAGGGAGAAAAAGTGAGACTCAGAAGTAATCCGTTGATGTTTGTTTCGATAATAACGTTTCCACTGATCGTGGCCAGCGCCCTCGCGGCTGAGGGAGATTGGACAATTGGCTCTCGAACCCTACCCGCTCCGGTAGCCGGTAGCGAAGCGCTTGATGGATTACCTAATGATTTAGATATCAAAG
>CAZYHH010000335.1:0-3225 GCA_964647295.1 uncultured Pseudomonadales bacterium | reverse complement strand
ATCCTGCTGTATTTGAACAAACCTTTTAAAATAGGTGATGGAATAGAAATCAATAATATGAAAGGTACTGTCAGGAAGTTAGGCTTAAGGAACATAACAATCGTTGATGCAATGGGATCGGCAACTACTTTGCCGAATAAGATTTTTATCGCGACACCGCTCAAAAACAATGCCGCAGTCGAGTTTCTCGAGGGGAGGATAGCCTTGAAGATGGATATTAATTTACCTGCCAACAAGCTAAAGAAAGCAATAGATGTGATTTCTGAGATTGCCACTGAATATGAACACATCCATGACGAATATACATTAGGTTTTGGTGACATGTCAGATTACTGTCATAATCTTGAATTTGTCTACTTCCTGAACAAGAAGAGCCTTAAACAAGCTAATCCCTCACAGCCAAATTATATATTGATAACCGACGCTAAAAAGAATCTTTATGTTGAGATAGTTGAACAGCTTGCGCGAAATGAAATTTCATTTTATTCCGCACCTCGCGGTCTTGTTCCAGCTCACCCTGCGGCAGATTAATATTATTGAATATGCTGCGTCAAAAGGAAGCTTCGTCGTTAATTTTGGGCAGCCTTTTTGCCTTTGGTCATTTGCAGCAGAGCCCGATGAACTTTAACCATCGCCAGCGTATCGAAACGACAATACATCAGTAATTCCTTGCGTAACGTTTCTTCACTTTCACCCTCCTGATACTCCTGTTCCATTATTCTATAAAAGGCCGCCGCCGCCTCCATTCCCCCGGATAAACCATCGAGATCACCATAGCTGAAGTCAGGTGCGAGTGGCGTTACAACGTTTTTGATCGAATATGTGGAGGTTCCAGAGGGTCGATCTTTAGAAAAGAAGTTGGGCAGACAGGTATGTGAACGCACAACAACAAGGAGGTCGCGAAGACGTGGGATTAAAACGGCTAAATCTTTTGATAACTTGGGCACACTATCTGCCAGGCTTTCAATTGCTCCTTTTTCCGCCCCCGCGAAATAAACTATAATAGGGTCTTTTTTTCCACCGAGAACCTCTAGTAATTTTTCAGCACACTCCTCTCTAAAATCATCGGCTCCATTCGCTAAATATTCTCTATGAAATTTGGGCTCTTCTTTCATTTTTAGTTTGCTCAATTCAAGAGCACTTTCAACACGATGAATGGACCATTGAAAAGGAAGGCGTTCTCCAACCCTGGATCCTGAGAACTTCGGTATCAAAGGCTGGATATATTCAAAATCAAGGTAGAAGGCAGGAAAACCAAAATCGGAGAGAGCGTCCCCCAGTTTTTCAGAGATAAATTCTTTATTTGTAGTGATAACCCTCGATTGGATTTTCTGTATAGAGGATAATTTGAACTTTTTTGGTAAGTCACGTATCGCTTCTATGCCGTCATTCTTAAGTTCCTGGACAGTATGGGAGTTAATCCTATATAGGTTTTGAACCCAGTCTTCTGGCTTTTTTTGTGTGCAATCCGCCCAATTGTCACACATAAAAGGAGTTGAGCATTGTTTTCTATAGGGGTCTACGGAGGGAGCTGATGTATGTGTTAATATTCTTTTCTGGATGTTCAAATTTTTCTTCACCTCGTTCTGCTTGAGTTTCACGGTATCAAGAACCTCTTCACGTAAAAAAAAGCAATTCCAGTCTATCTTTTTATTGTTCCCCAGAATGAACTCATTATTTACATGAACGACCTCAACAGAGGTCACTTTCAATCCACATCCCGCAAGGACATGGTATTGAATAGCGACATCATCAATATGGTATGACTTAACCGACTGACTGGACTTAACTTCTCTTATACCCCATTTGTTTCGAGGAAGTCGCTCCAGGATATCGACGCGTGTACGAATTTGATCAAGTTCAAATGCTGCTTCAAAGATTGCAGTAACGTCCTGGTTTGCCATTAATTCTTTTGTGTGATCAACAGCCTTTTGATGTTCAAATGCTTTGCTTGTGACTTCAACACCTCCTGGAAATATTTCGAGGGCATGGCGACCGATTTTATTTCCTATATCGATTGCTGATCCGGGTTCACTAGGTAAAAACTTAGTCGGTTGATGGCATTCAAGCCAAAGTTTTCGATGGCATTGTAATCCGCTGATATATTTTGATTTCGTTAGGTGTGGAATATTGGTCATCACATCTATTTTTTGTTTTCAAATTTCAAGACATTATTAAGCGCCGATTTTTTGTGGTAAAGTACTTTTCCAGCTGGAGCTACTTTTGAGGCTGGTATTCCATGAATGTCTTGATCATCGAAAAAAATATGAGGTTTAAACGTGCGTAATACCTGATCTTTCGACATTCCACCGAGGAAAAATGCCTGATCAATATGAATACCCCATTCGCGGAACGTTCTTATCACGCGCTCATGAGTTGCATTGCTGCGTGCTGTGAATAAAGCAAGTTGGAGTTTCTTATCGCCTGAATTTTCTCTCTTCTGAAGTATAGAGAGTGTTTTCAGGAGTTTAGCAAATGGACCGGCTGGTAAAACTTCTTTCGCTTTTCGCCTTTCATGGCTAATAAACGCCTCTAAACCCTGTTCTTTATAGATTATTTCTGACTCTTCTGAAAACAAGACGGCATCGCCATCAAAGGCAATTCTTATCTCATTCTCATCGGGTGAAAATCCTTCAGGCGGAGAATAGAGCACCGCGGCGGCGATGCCGCTGTTAACAGCTGCCGCCACATCATCTTCTGAACGAGACAAAAATAAATCAACATTGAAGCTCTTGAAGTAGGTATGGAGGGGTGCACCGCTCGAAAATACAGCTTGTTTAATATCGAGACTATAAAATTCCATTGATTTAAAAATTCTGAGACTAAGATCGGGACTGTTGTGCGACATAATGACGACATCAACAAATCTTTCCCTTCTTTTCTTGACTGTTCCATTTAAGCTCAGCAGCCCGGAAACTAGATGCAGTGCAGTTCCCGGCGATAATAATTTGTCTTCATTATTGCGTTGATATTCTCGATAGGCTTTCAGACCTTCCTCTTCAAACAGTGTATTTTCTAATTCCAGATCAAATAGAGCCCTTGCTGATATGGCTACAACTAATGCTCCGGAATCCTTGATTTTCTTTCCTTTTTTATTTTTGGAAACTTTCAAGTCGACACACTCAATGTTCAGCTAATACGATAATCGAATCACCGGCGGTGAAGGTAATCTTATCATTCTTTTCAGGGTTCAGGAGCACACCAAAATTCATTTCTTTCGTGCCT
>CAZYHH010000334.1:0-3239 GCA_964647295.1 uncultured Pseudomonadales bacterium | reverse complement strand
TTAATGAAATCCGTCATACCAAATTTTCTCGCTAGCTCTTCTTTCCTAGGATTCATATCGATTCCGATGATCCGATCTGCACCCACAATGCGGGCACCCTGAATGACATTTAGCCCTATACCACCTAAACCAAAGACTGCGACAGTTGAACCCGTTTCAACCTTAGCCGTATTCATGACAGCTCCCAATCCTGTAGTCACTCCACAACCGATGTAACACACTTTATCAAACGGGGCGTCTTTCCTTATTTTCGCCAGTGCGATTTCTGGCAATACCGTAAAATTCGAAAACGTCGAAGTGCCCATATAATGAAACAGACTCTGTCCATTTAAAGAAAATCTTGATGTTCCGTCTGGCATAATGCCTTGCCCCTGGGTCTCTCGAATCGCCCCACATAAATTTGTTTTACCAGACGTACAAAACTTACACTCCCGACACTCAGGAGTGTACAAGGGGATAACGTGCTCTCCCTCTTTTAGAGTACCCACTCCCTTACCCACCGCTCTTACGATACCAGCGCCCTCGTGGCCTAAAATCGACGGGAACAAGCCCTCCGGGTCCCCACCTGACAAGGTATATGCATCGGTGTGACAAACTCCAGAAGCCATAATTTCAACTAACACCTCCCCTTCTTTGGGACCTTCTAAATCAACAATGTCTATCACCAGAGGTTCGCCTGCAGCTAATGCGATTGCAGCTTTGGACTTCATATCGAGATCTCCAATTAAGAGGTTTTTATACAAAATTTAATTGTCTATTATGCCAAATGCTTGGACTACAAATTCGCATAATGACGAGCCAACACTGCTAAACTAAACAATATCTAAGAGATTTTCAAAGATCAGGTCAAAGACCTGAACCCAGTTGATGAGTTAGGATAATTCAAGAGTGGTTCCACTAACAAAGCACCTTGCCGGATACAGTCGCCAGACATTTGCTAACGATGCTACAGCCGGTTTAGTGGTGGGCATGGTAACCATACCTCAGGCTATCGCTTATGCTTTGCTCGCCGGAGTTCCACCGGAAGCAGGTCTTTATGCCTGTCTGTTACCAATGATCTTGTATTCCGTGTTTGGCTCTTCAGAACATCTAGTGGTGGGCCCAGTGGCTATAGCGGCGCTGTTGATCGTCTCAACGGTTTCAGAATACGCACCCAAATTTAGCTCAGAATACCTAAACATCACTCAGATCGTCTGCATCGAAGTCGGGTTAATTTTCATGGCATTGAAAATTCTGAGATTGGGCTCACTGACAAATCTAATTAGTCATCCAGTCCTAACAGGCTTTGTAAATGGAGCTGTTTTACTAATCATTATTAGTCAATTGCCAATTATAGCCGGCGTTGATGGGTCCTCAGGTTTGTCCGCAATCGATAGCCTTCTTGTTCTGGCCGCCAAGATGACCGATTTTGAATTGCTAAGCCTGATTTTGGGTCTCGGAGCTATCGTATTTTTGATCTGTTTCAGGTGGATGATCAATAGAAGAAACGCTACGGACTATGATACTGCTTCTCATCAAGGGGGCCAGTTGTTAATAGGCATGGGACCCATTATTTTAGTCTTTGCTTCTATACTGTTTGTCTACAGCTGGGATGGCGCGGCTAATCTAAAAACTGTCGGTCATATACCCACTGGCCTGCCAAGCTTTTTGATCCCCGACGTTGACCCTCAAATCTGGTTAAACATGCTTCCCGGGTCATTCATCATCGCTTTAGTGACCTACATCGAAAGCTATTCGATCGCTACAACTCTTGCCAGCAAGGAACAAAAATCCATCGACTCTCAGCAGGAATTATTCGCTCTGAGCGCTGCCAATATCGGAGCCGGGCTGACGGGTGCCTATCCAGTTGCTGGCAGTTTTTCGAGATCAAGTGTGAATTATTTCTCAGGAGCTAAAACACCGATGAGTTCTTTGATCTGTGCCTTGGTAATTATCGGCAGCCTACTGTTCTTTACAGATTTTTTCTCTCTCTTACCCCTCCCGATTTTAGGGGCGATCGTGATCCTATCAGCTATCGGTCTGTTCGACTTTTCAGTCATCAAACAAGACTGGGGGATCCATAAACCAGACAAATTATCGGAACTGATCACCTTTTTTGGCGTAATACTAGTCGGCGTTGAAATTGGACTGCTGATTGGAGTCTTCCTATCTATTGCTTTTTTCCTGCAGCAAGCAAGCAGGCCACAAATCACACAGGTAGGTAGGATTTTCGGAACTGGGGTTTTTCGGTCAAATGAGCGATACGAAGTAGAGACTTCACCCGATTTGCTATTTGTCAGAGTTGACGAGAACATATTTTTTGGCAATGCCAATAATATTGAAGCCAAATTATTAGCGCTAAGCAATCGATCAGATTTCCCAAGACATCTCATCATCGTCTGCAGCGCAGTTAATCGAATTGATTCTACAGGTCTACAAATGCTAACCAGGCTGAGTAGTAAGCTAGACGAATCAGGTAGCTTTTTACATTTATCAGATCTGAAGGGCACACTATTAAACAAACTCGATCATGGAAATTTACATACCGGAATATCGGGTGATATTTTTGATAACGCCAACGAATGCATGATACAACTCGAAAAAACAAGCGATCAACCTAATGTCCGTGATTGACCGATACATTTTTAAATTAACCAATGTATCGATACTGGTCGTGGTCACATGCCTGCTGGCTTTAACGACTTTATTTAGTCTGTTCGAGGAACTCAATGAGAGCGACCTCAACTATGGCTTTTTTCAAGTTACTAACTATATCTTGGGCACTACCCCAAAAAGGCTACACGAGCTTCTCATTTACTCGGTTTTTCTTGGTTTGCTGATCGCGCTGGGCAGATTAGCGGAATCTAACGAACTAACCATACTAAGGGTATCAGGCTGGTCTCCATCACGAATCCTAAAGTCCTTAATGCCCACAATGGTCATTTGGTTAGTCGTTAGCTTGTTTATCTCAGAATACCTGTTACCGGCGAGTGAAAAACAAGCTGAAATCGAAAAACTACAGACACTTCATGGCAAAAACCCTTTGAAAGAATCAGGGGGCCTCTGGTTTAAAGACAAAAACCTGTACATGCAAATAAACGCTTTCGGCAACCAAGAGGACATTTTTGGAATTACTCAGTATTGGTTGAATGAACACCAACGATTAACGAATGTCTCTTATGCAGAATCAGCGATTTATGACGCTGAGCTTCAAATTTGGACTTTAGTTAATGTCAAGGAAACCAGGTTTGGAAATGAGC